>CBFIIG010000115.1:0-5405 GCA_965662615.1 Flavobacterium sp. | reverse complement strand
GGAATTATAGAGAAATTTATTCCGGGTGATTATGAGTTCGACGTTCCTAAAAAGTTATTAGAATTATATGAATCTAAAGATTACGGAACGTATGCAGATAAAAACGGAAAAATCCCTGTTTGTTTTATAGGCACAAACCACACAACAGGCGGAAACTCTGGTAGCCCTGCAATAGACGCAGAAGGAAACTTAATTGGACTAAATTTTGACCGTGTTTGGGAAGGAACAATGAGTGATATTAACTATAGTCCTGAGATTTGCAGAAACATTATGGTAGATGTTAGATATGTACTTTTTATTATAGATAAATTTGCAAATGCATCACATTTGATAGAAGAAATGAAGCTGGTTCACCCAAAAAAATAACGATTAACGGTAGAGGTGAAAAATAAATATAAAATAATTACACAAACGATTGATTATCAGTTTTTTATATAAAATAAAAAAAAATAAAAAAAAAGTATAAAAAAGTTTTTGAATTCAAAAAATATATATATTTGCCAAAGAATTAATAATTAACCTTTTAATTAAAAGTAAGATGAAAAAAGTTGTATTTAGCTTAGCATTAGTTGCTATGATGTTCGTTTCTTGTAAAGAAACTGAAGCTGCAGTAGAAGAAACTCCAGTTGTAGAAGAAGTTGTAACTGAAGAAGCAGCTCCAGCTGTTGAAGAAGTTGCTGTTGAAGAAGTTGCTACTGAAGAAGTTGCTGCTGAAGAAGTTGCTACTGAAGAAGTTGCTCAGTAATTCTAAGCAAATTTAGAAAAATAAAACCTCGACATTGTCGGGGTTTTTTTATGAAAAAAAACAGTTTAGGAAGTTCGTCGATTAGTTTTTTAATTTAAATATTTTTTTATATATATTTGCAATGAATTAATAATTAATCATTTACACAAATTAAGATGAAAAAAGTTGTATTAAGCATGGCATTAGTTGCTATGATGTTTGTTTCTTGTAAAGAAGCACAAGAAAACGTAGAAGAAGGAATGGATAACGCTGTAGAATCAGTAGAAGGTGCTGCAGAAGAAGTAGTAGATTCAGCTTCTGATATGGTAGACTCAACTGTAGTTGCTGGAGAAGAAGTTATGGACGAAGCAGCTGAAAAAGTTGAAGAAGTTAAAGAAGAAATGGCTCACTAATTTCTATCTAAAAAAAATAAGCTCCGTTTATCGGGGCTTTTTTTTGGTTATAACTGAACTGGCTTAACCATTTCGGCATACGTTAAAAAAGTATCGAACCCTTTTTGTTTAAAATATTCTTTTGGATTTTCTTTTGAAGCCACCATTATAAAATCGCCGCCCCAAGCACCTAAGCTTTTTATAAATCCATTAAAATCTGGGAAAAGCTGCTCTTTTACCGTTTCGGATTCTAAAATATGACTTAAAATTACCTCGTGCTCTTGCATTAATTTACCAAATTCTTTTCCGCTTGTAGCATTTTGCATTTGAGCAGTAATAGCGTTTATTTGTGGCATGTATTTTATAGCCTTATGCTGATGGTTTTTATAAGAAGCTATTGCATTTGTACTGTTTTGTTTTTGATTGAGATACACAAAAAACAAGTTTTCTTTAAAAGTAGGATTAAATGCAATTGGCGTTACAAATGGTTTTCCTTTAATTTTTTCGTAAATAATTGGTGAATTATTTTGTGCACATGCAATATCGTATCCGCTGCCACCAAAACTTACATCTAACAACTCAAAAGCGTTTACCCCAAACCATTGTGCAATATTATTTATTAAAGTTGACGATGTGCCTAATCCCCAATTTTTAGGAAAACTAAGTTTGGTTTCTACTTTAAACCCTTTGTGATTTTGCAATACAACCGAACTCAATCTGTGTGCATGATGTAAAATCTCAATCAGTTTTTTGGTGACTGCATCTTGCGCTTTTGTTTTGTTTTCTATAATTTCTGAAACCGAGAATTGAGCGTTGTACCAAACCGAACCATCACTGTCTAAACTATTCCATTCTACAATGGATTGATTGGTGTATTCTACTTTTATGGTTTGCCCAAAAACGGTAGGAACAGCCAATGCTTTGGCTCCATCTAAGACCAAATATTCTGCTGAAAGCAGTAGTTTTCCGTTGCTGTAAAATACATTTTGAGTCATGAAAACAGGTTTTGATTTTGTATGCTTTTTCTAGCCCTGATAGTAGCGGCATCCTTTTATGTAGCGTAGCGGAATAAAAGATACAGCGGATAGCAGGAAATAGCTTCTAATTATTTTTACGTAAATTTTCTAAATAATCGACCACCAAACTATGCGAAACGGTGGTGTCTTTAAAATGATTTATTACATGCGTTTTTTCGGCGTCTGTGGCTTTGTGTTGGTTTAAAATATTGTGTATGTGCATTTTCATGTGACCGTCTTGAATACCAGTGGTGGTTAGGGAACGGAGCGCAGCAAAGTTTTGAGCCAAGCCTGTTGCCGCTACAATTTGCATGAGCTCTTGCGCGTTTGGATTGCCCAACATTTCTAGCGAAAATTGAACCAATGGATGCAACGAGGTAAGTCCGCCAACTGTTCCCAAAGCCAACGGAACATCTAGGTAAAAGGTGAAAATTCCATCTTCTATTTTGGCATGCGACAAACTGGTATATGTTCCGTTTTTACTAGCATAAGCGTGAACGCCAGCTTCTACGGCTCTAAAGTCGTTTCCGGTTGCTAAAACCACCGCATCTATACCATTCATAATTCCTTTGTTGTGCGTTACGGCACGGTAAGGTTCTATTTCGGCAATTTTAACAGCGGTACAAAATTTATCTGCAAAAAGCTGAGGGTTGTTTCCGTTTTCGGCTAAATCTTCCACAGGGCAAGAAACCGTCGCTCTCACTACACAATTGGGCACAAAGTTGCTTAAAATACTCATTATAACCGTAATTTCATTTTCGGTGTTGGTGAATAAATTAGTGCTTAACGCTTGCTCTTTTAACGTTTTGGCAAATTGCTCTAAACAGGTGTTTATAAGGTTTGCACCCATGCTGTCTTTGGTGTTAAAAGTAGCATGAAGTTGATAATAATTATCTAATTGAGCGGTTTTATCTACCAACTCAATATTTAAAATTCCGCCGCCACGTTTTTCCATGTTTTTGGTAAAAGCGGCCGTTTCTTGAATTAAAATAGGCTTTAATACATTAAAAAAATCTGTTACTTTTTGTGGTGATGCAGAACATAAAAAATGAACCTGACCTATTTTTTCGGTTCCTAAAATTTCGGTTTTAAAACCGCCCCGTGTGCTCCAAAATTTGGCTGCTTTTGCAGCAGCAGCAACTACCGAACTTTCTTCAATTGCCATGGGAACGGTATAATTTTTACCGTTTATTACAAAATTTGGTGCAACACCATAAGGCAAATAAAAGTTGGTTAGGGTGTTTTCTATAAATTCGTCGTGTAGTTTTTGTAATTCCTGGTCAGAATTCCAATATTGTTGAACCAATTCTTTGGCTTGTTGACTATCGGAAAAATAAGTTGATGTAATCCAATCTATTTTTTCGTTTTTAGATAATTTAGAAAATCCTTTACTACTTGTTGTCATTAAAAAAGTTTTTGCAAATATACTGAACATTTTTTGTAGATGAAGCGAAAGCCTTTTCAAAAAAAGAACAACACAAAATTGCTTAAAAATGCGGTGGTTTCAGTTTTTTTTAGTAAACTTGAATGTTTTTTACCCATATAATTATGAAATTCACAAATAAATACGTTTTACTTTTTGTATTCCTCTCATTTTCAGTATTTGCCCAAGAAATTACTTTAGAACAAATTTGGGGTGGCGCCTTTAGAACTAAAGGAATGGACGAGCTTTATGCTTTAAAAATGAGTAACGAATACTCTGTTTTAAATTATGACAGAACCACAAAAAATACGAGCATAGATGTGTATGATTTTGCTACTTTAGAAAAAGTTAGAACCTTAATTAATACTTCCGATGTTGCAAATTTAAACTCAATTGACAGTTATTCGTTTAATGCTACAGAAACAAAACTGCTTTTAGCCACAAATAGTTCGCCTATTTTTAGACATTCGTTTACTGCAAATTATTTTGTGTACGACATTGCAACTAAAAAATTACAAGCGGTAACAAATAAAGCGGTGCAAGAACCAAGTTTTTCTAAAGATGGTATGCAAGTAGCTTATGCTTTTGAAAACAATTTGTACATTTTGGATTTAGATTCTAAAAAAGAAACTCAAATTACCACAGACGGCGAAAAAAATAAAATTATAAACGGCATTACAGACTGGGTTTACGAAGAAGAATTTGCCTTTGTAAAAGCCTATGAATGGAATAAAGACGGCAGTAAAATAGCCTATATTAAATTTAACGAAACCGACGTGCCTGAGTTTTCTATGGATATGTTTAACCAAGGCTTATACCCTACTCAAACCGTTTTTAAATACCCAAAAGCGGGAGAAAAAAACGCAATAGTATCATTACATATTGTAGATGTTAAAACCAACACCAGCAACGAAATAAAGCTTGGTAACTATTCAGATTTTTATATTCCTAGAATAAAATGGACAAACGACAGCAATTTACTTAGTGTTCAGGTTTTAAACCGCCATCAAAACAATTTGGATTTGCATTTTGTTAATGCCACCAATTTTAATTCGAATATTGTTTTAAACGAAAAAGATAAGGCATACATTGATATTACAGATAATTTAACTTTTTTAGAAGACAATAGCTTTATTTGGACTTCGGAAAAAGACGGTTACAACCATATTTATCATTATGACGCAAACGGAAAGCTAAAAAACCAAATCACAAAAGGTGACTGGGAAGTAACTAACTATTATGGTTTCGATGCTGCTTCTAAAAAAGTATATTACCAGTCAGTAGAAGACGGAAGTATTAACAGAAGCATCTATTCTGTTGGTGTAAACGGAAAAGGCAAACAAAAGCTTTCGCAAGAAACAGGGACTAACTCGGCTACTTTTAGTCCAAACTTTGCGTATTTTATTAATGCATACAGTTCGGCAGAAAAAGCACCACTTTATACTTTACATTCGTCTAAAAATGGGGCGCTTTTAAAAACCATTGTAGTTAATTTAGACTTTGAAAAAGCAGTTTGGCAAATGAACATTACGCCAAAGTCATTTTTTACACTTACCACTTCAAACGGTGACCAATTAAATGCTTGGATGATAAAACCTAAAGATTTTGACGCTTCTAAAAAATACCCACTATTTATGACGCAATATTCTGGTCCAGGTTCGCAATCTGTTGCAAACACTTGGAACAGCTATAACGATTATTGGTTTTATATGTTGGCTCAAAAAGGATATATTGTTGTTTGTGTTGACGGAAGAGGAACTGGCTTTAAAGGAGCAGAATTTAAAAAAGTTACCTATAAAGAATTAGGTAAATACGAAGTAGAAGATCAAATTGAAGTAGCAAAAATACTA
>CBFIIG010000114.1:0-5479 GCA_965662615.1 Flavobacterium sp. | reverse complement strand
TGGATATCCAGAAAGTCATGATAAAGATCGTATGGTTTACGAAGCTAAAACTTATGGAAACAGCGGTGGAACAACACCAGCAAATAACGAAACAACTGCAATTATGAGAATGAGTGCAATTGGAGCGATGAGTTTACTGGTTCCTGGACCAAAAATGATTTGGCATTTTGCAGAATTAGGTCACGACGATTCTATTTATACGTGTAACGACGGTTCTGTAAACACAGAAAATGACTCAGCTGGCGGTGATTGTAAATTAGATACTAAACCTCAGCCACAATGGGTAGAAAACTGGGTAGATGACGCTACACGCTCTGTAGTTTTTGATAACTATAAAAAACTAATCGCTTTAAAGAAATTAGAACCTGTATTTGATGGAGGAGTTACAATTAGTCCTGACGGCGGAAACAACGTAAAGCAACGTATGTATATCTACGATGATAACATACCTACAACAGAGTTGAGAAACGTAGTGGTTTTAGCTAACTTTTCTGTAGCCAATACAACCATTACTGGAGATTTTCCTTTTACAGGAACTTGGTACAACTTAATGGATCACACGCCGTTAACTGTTGATGCAACTGATATGCAAATTGCAATACCATCGGGAGAGTTTAGAATATATGGAAATCAACCTAGTACATTAAACACTACTACTTTTGAGGAAACTGAACTAAACATGCATCCTAACCCAACTACAAATACAATAGCGTTTAGCAGAGACATAAATACTATTGAAATATATACTATTTCTGGACAAAAGGTAATGGAAAAAACTTCTTTAAATGCTAACGAAAACATTTCTGTTATTTCATTAACAAAAGGAATTTATATGGTGGTTTGTACTTCTAAAGAAGGAAACACTTCTTATAAAAAATTAATTAAGGAATAAATTTCTGTTTTTTATAAAACCAAAAAAGGTCGGCTTTGCTGACCTTTTTTTATGTTTAAAATTATTGCTCTGGTGCAATTTGCAAATGCAAACCCTCAATTTCTGGTGTAATGGGAATTTGACAACTCAATCGGCTGTTGTCTTGTACGTGATACGCTTCATCTAGCATGGCTTCTTCGTCTGGGTTAGGTTCTGTAGAAATAATGTCATTTAACACATAACATTGACACGAAGCACACATTGCCATTCCGCCACAAATGCCCAAAGTGCCTTCTTCGGCTAACTCATAAGAACGTATAAGTTCCATTACATTCATATTCATGTCTGTTGGCGCTAACACTTCATGTTTTATACCTTTTCGGTCTGTGATGTGGATTTTTATGTCGTTTTCCATTATTATTTTTTCTTGTTCAATTGCTCAATATCTGCAAAATCTTTAAACCTTCCTGAAGCCTTTTTATTTTTAATTAGATCTTCTAAATCAATATAAGGAACTCTAAACTTTTCTAAATCGTAATAAATACAATTTAAAAAACTTTCATCAAATATTAAACCATCAACATGTGTTAAAACTTCAATTTTTGAAGGTTCAGCACCAATTCCCCAAACATCAAATTTATCATTTAAAAATTCTTCAAACGGGAATATAGGAGCACCAAAGTTTGAATAAACTTTTTGGAGCTTATAATAATTCTCAGGTGTTTTTTCTATCCAAAGATCTAAGTCTCCAGTGCTTCTTACATATCCATGAAGAATAACTGCATATCCTCCAACCAATAGAAATTTTACTTTATGTTTGTCTAGAAGCTCTAAAAACTCTAAAAAATCTGGATTAAATAGATTTGGCATGTTTTCTCGAATAAGTTATAGATTTATCCATTTTATAATGTTCATCTTTTTGAAAAACATACTTTATTAAATAGTAAGCCGCTTCTAATCTTTCTTTTGGTGTTTTGTCTTTATAAAAAGTAACATGATCATCTGCTTCTTTAAAAGAAGATTTAGAAACAACCGTTCTGTCCATTTTTATATTTTCCATAACTCAAAGATATAAAATTTAATCTATTGCTTTAACTACTGCTTTTTCTGCTTCTTTTCGAGTTCCATCAAAACCATTTACGCCAGAAACTGTGGTGTATTTTAATACATAACGTTTGCCTGGGTTAATGCGATTGTACACACTTTGGCACATTAAAGTAGCTTCGTGAAAACCACACAGAATTAGTTTTAATTTACCTGGGTAAATATTTACATCGCCAATGGCATAAATGCCCTCTATATTGGTTTGGTAATCTAAAGCGTTGTTAACTTTAATGGCGTTTTTTTCTATTTCTAGTCCCCAATTGGCAATTGGCCCGAGTTTGGGTGTAAGTCCAAAAAGCGGAATAAAATAATCGGTTGCTAATTGAGTAGTAACCTCATCTTTGGTTACTTCTATATATTCTATTTTACCTTCTCCTCCTACTGCAGTTACTTCGGCAGTGGTGATAAGGTTTATTTTACCTTGATTTTTTAAATCTTGTACTTTTTCTACCGAGTCTAATGCACCTCTAAACTCATTACGACGGTGGATAAGTGTTACGCTTTTGGCTACGTTTGCTAAAAAGATGCTCCAATCTAATGCCGAGTCGCCTCCACCTGCAATAACAACCTCTTTATCTCTATATACTTCGGGGTCTTTTATAAAATAATCTACTCCGTTTTTTTCGTATGAAGCTATATTTTCTAAAGGTGGTTTTCGCGGTTCAAAAGTACCCAAACCTCCTGCAATTGCTACAGCTTTTGCGTGATGTTGTGTACCTTCATTTGTGGTAACTATAAAAGTACCATCGTCTTGTTTATCTATGGTTTGAGCGGTTTCACCCAAAGTAAAACCAGGTTGAAATTGCTTAATTTGCTCCATTAAATTATCTACCAAATCACCGGCTAATACTTCTGGGTAACCTGGAATATCGAAAATGGGTTTTTTAGGATATAATTCTGCTAACTGCCCTCCGGGTTGCGGAAGTGCGTCTATAATATGGCATTTTAGTTGTAATAAACCGGCTTCGAAAACAGCGAAAAGTCCTGTTGGGCCTGCTCCTATTATTAGTATATCGGTAGTAATCATAACTGTATTTTTATTTTACAAAGATAATTAGTTGTTGTTATTTGGGGTATGATATTTATCAGTTTTGCACTAGGGATAGTAGCGGCATCCTTTGCTGTAGCGTGAGCGAAAGCAAAGATATAGCGAATAGCCCGACCTGAGGCACGAAGGAAGTGCCCAACTATTAACCTATGTTTTCTACGGTTTCTATAGTGGGGACAAACTTTTTTATAGTAGATTCTACGCCCGCTTTCATGGTGCTTTGATTGATAGAGCAACTGTTGCAAGCGCCTTCTAAACGAACTTTTACGTGCTTGTTGTCTATTATTTCTATTAATGAAATATTGCCGCCATCTGAAATTAAAAAAGGACGAATCTCTTCTAAGGCTTGCTCTACTTTTTGGTGAATTTCTTCTGTTTTCATATTTTTAATATTTAGTATGTAGTGATTAGTGATGCGTAATTAGCTGTTTTTGTTAGCTGACTACTGATGACTAAAAACTAACTACTTTTTCTTTACTGCCGAACAACCTGCCATAGTGGTGATTTTTACCGCTTCGGAAGGTGGTAAAGTCTCGTTACGTTCCACTACTTGGGCAACTACATTTTGTGCCAATTTAATAAAAGCTTGCTCTGTTGGTGTGTTGTTTTGCAAAGCGGCTGGACGACCAAAATCACCTGCTTCGCGAATGCTTTGTACCAAAGGAATTTCTCCTAAAAGAGGTACATTTAAATCGGTTGCTAAACTTTTTGCACCGTCTTGTCCAAAGATGTAATATTTGTTGTTTGGTAGCTCATCTGGAGTAAAATACGCCATGTTTTCTACTATTCCCAAAACAGGAACATTAATGTTTTCGTTATTAAACATTGCCACACCTTTTTTAGCATCGGCAAGTGCTACGGCTTGTGGTGTACTTACCACAACCGCACCTGTAATTGGTAACGATTGCATTATAGAAAGGTGAATATCGCCTGTACCTGGTGGAAGATCTACCAACATAAAGTCGAGTTCGCCCCAGTGTGCTTCAAAAATCATTTGATTTAGTGCTTTTGCTGCCATGGGTCCTCGCCAAATTACGGCTTGGTCGGGTTGAGTGAAAAAACCTAATGATAACATTTCTACGCCATAGCTAGAAACGGGTTTCATTTTCGACTTCCCGTCTACTTCTACCGATGTGGGTTTTGCTTGTTCTACATCGAACATTATAGGCATAGATGGCCCGTAAACATCAGCATCTAAAATACCTACTTTAAAGCCCATATTGGCCAATGTTACTGCCAAATTTGCTGTAACAGTAGATTTACCTACACCTCCTTTACCAGAAGCTACGGCAACTATATTAGTTATGCCCGGAATGGGTTTTCCTTTAATTTGGTTGGGGTTTGGAGTCTCTTCTTTTGGCGGAGCTTCTACCTTTATGTTAACTTTTACTTTTGCTTTTTCGTAAACTAAGTCGTGAATGGTTTTCATTACATCTACCTCTGCACGCTTTTTAATGTGTAATGCAGGTGTGGTTAAAAGTAAATCTACTACTACTTCATCGCCAAATGTAATTACATTTTGCACCGCACCACTCTCTACCATGTTTTTTCCTTCGCCAGCTACCGTAATTGTTTCTAACGCTTTTAGGACTTCTTTTCTATCTATTTTCATTTTATTAAGACTGAATTTAGATTACAAAGATAGTTAGAAGTTTAGTGGTTTAAAAGATTTGATTACTAAACTTTCTTATTGTAGAATTACTTTTTTCTATACTTACAAAAGGTCAGAATTAATAGGCGGTTCCCAAAGGTTTTCTGCAAAATTTATAATTTGGTTTTCCTCTATTATAAATCCTTCACTTTCTAATAATTGCTGCATAAGGTTTGTGCCTTCAAAATGATGTTTTCCTGTTAGCAATCCTTTTCGATTCACTACTCGATGCGCAGGAACATCGGTGTGCGAATGTGACGCATTCATTGCCCAGCCTACCATTCTTGCAGATTGCGGCGAGCCTAAAGCCTTTGCAATGGCTCCATAAGTACATACTTTACCGTGCGGAATTTGCTTTACTAACACATATACTTTTTCGAAAAAAGAATCGTCTTTCGCCATTTATACAAACATTTTATATAAAGAGCTAATGGCCACTAAACCCGTAACAGCTGCAATAAAAAAGTTAATGTTATTAATTAAAAAAGCGACTTTATGTTCTACTTTTTTAAACAAAACGGCATACAAATAAAAAATAGTATATGTCCCCAATGCTGCTGCCATTGAAAAAACAAGTTCTTGCGGAAGTTGAAAGGCAAATAAATCGCTTGTAGCCAAAGTTAAACTCACAAAAGCATAATATGGAATGGCAAACATATTTAAAGAAGATAAAGCTACACCGTACCAAAAGCGGTTCTTTTTCTTTTCTAATTTAACATCTATTTTTTGCTTTTTTTGATTGATGCCTTTAAAAATAAAAAAAACAGTAAGCAGCAAAAAAATTACTACTCCAAAACGTTTTAAA
>CBFIIG010000113.1:0-5557 GCA_965662615.1 Flavobacterium sp. | reverse complement strand
TTGCATTAAGCAGTTGCGTAATTACGGTATGCAACAAAAATACCAACATCAATTGCAAGGTATTAATAGTAGATTAGACGAGCTGCAAGCCGCTTTTTTACGTTTAAAATTACCAAATTTAGATGCAGATAATGCAATTAGACGTACAGTCGCAAAACGTTATTTGTCTGAAATTAAAAATCCAAATATAGAGTTGCCTTTTTATGATGGAAGTACAAACCATGTATTCCATCTGTTTGTAATTCTATGTATTTGCCGTTAACTGAAGAGCTGCATAAAACGGTTTTAAGTTTGCCAATTTCGCCAGTAATTACTAATGCACAATTGGATTTTATTATCGAAAAAATAAACCTATGGACATTATAATAAAAGCGTTCAATAGGCCTTATTATTTAGATAAATGTTTGCAAAGCATTGTTCGGTTTGTAGAAAATTACAAGCATCATTCTATTATCGTTTTAGATGACGGTACTCCACAAATTTACTTGGATAAGCTTTTAGAAAAATACCCTTTTATAAATATAAAGAAATCGCCTTTTTATAAAGAGAAGTCTGAGTATTGTAGTTCGGTTTTACAACAAACGAATACCGTTTTTAGACCTTCAATTCCCACTTTGTTTTGGCAAACAGAAATAGAAAAGTGTTCCGCTTATTTTTTATTGCTAGAAGAAGATATGTGGTTTATATCTTCTGTAAATTTAGATTCTCTTTTACCGAATACAGAAGAAACTAATTGGGTACAAATGAAGCTATATTGGCTTTCTAATCCTTTATTAATTTCGGCTAAAACCGAATTTAAAAACAAAAAATATACATTGTATGAACCAAATTTACCTACTACATCTGGTTTTTGGTTTACGCATGTTTACGATAAAAAACACCGTTTTAAAATTCATAAATTATTCACAAGTTTAGGGATTTATTCCATAAACAAATGGCTTCGATTTTATTCTGTTTATACAGTAGCAGGCGTTATTTTTCATAAAAATTATTACAGTTATTTATGGCAAAATGCAACTGAGCAAGTAAATGAAAATGCACAGTTAAAAAAAGCAATACAATTTTATAAAAAAGCAAGCCATAAACAACAATATGCACATACAAATAAAGAGGTGTTGAGAACTGGTTTTTGTTCGGCTTCTGCACCTTCTGAAAATAGCATTAAAAACAATTTTAATGTATTTATTGGTAATGCCATTTTAAACAATGCATGGCTAAATGGGTTTTTTAAAACAGATTCTAATTTTGATTCTGATTTAGACAAAGATGCCATTTATACCTTATTAAAAAACGAAAATCACTCACTTGCCAAACCCGAAAATTGGCAAAAATTCACCAATCAATTTGTAAATCAATACACTCAGTTGGGGTGTGAAATTAACTAATGGAAAACAAAAACAGTTATTCTACTATATTAAAAGCAACAGGTTTATTTGGCTTTACACAGCTATTTAAACTGGTTATTGGTGTAGTGAATTCTAAGCTCATTTCCGTTTTTTTAGGACCCGTTGGAATGGGTGTTTTTGGATTGTTAAATAATACCATTGCTATTATTACTTCGGCTACGGGTTTCGGAATCACAATTAGTGGTGTAAAAGCGGTTGTAGATGCTAAAGTAGAAAGCGAAGCTAAGCTGAATATAACATTACAAGTTTTAAAAGTTTGGTCTTTGGTTACCGGTGGTATTGCAGCTCTTTTTTCTATTATTTTTTCTTCTTTTTTAAGCCAATGGACTTTTGGTACAACAGATAAATACTATTATTTTATTTACTTAGCACTTGCGTTTTTAGCAACTAGTTTTGCTACTACACAAATGGTTATTTTACAAGGTTTGCGTAAACTTAAACTCATTGGTTTAGTAAGTGTTCTTAGCGCATTTTTGTCGCTTTTGCTAAATGTGCCGTTGTATTATTTTTATAAAATAGACGGTTTATTACCTGCTATTATTGCTACGGCTTTTATTTATTTTTTGGTGCATTGGTATTTTACTCGAAATTTAAAAACAGCTATATCCTACTTAAGTTTTAAAGATTATTTTGCAGAGGGTAAACCGTTAATTAAATTAGGTTTTTTACTCTCGTTAAATTCGGTTTTTGGTTATTTATGTGCTTTTTTAATTAAGTTGTTTTTAAATCAACAAGGTCAAGAAACAGCATTAGTAGGTTTTTATGAAGTAAGTACTGTTATTTTAATTTCGTATTTGGGTCTTATTTTTAATGCTATGGGAAGCGATTATTACCCAAGGTTAACGGCAGTTAAAAATGATAATTTTGTACTTTCTAAATTAGTCAACGACCAAATTGAAATTGGATTGTTGATTGTTGTTCCGGCAGTTTTTGCACTTTATTTTATTGCTCCTTGGTTGATTCCTTTATTGTATTCTAAAGATTTTTTGCCTGTTTTAGACGTTCTTAAATTGGGTCTTTTTGCGGTAATTTTAAAAACCATTATTTGGCCATTGAGTTTTGTTATTTTAGCAAAAGGCAATAACAAGCAGTACTTTAAACAAGAACTTATTAGCGATGTGTTGTACTTGATGTTTACCTACTTTTTGTTTAAAAAATGGGGACTTGTTGGTGTTGGTTTTGCAATGGTTTTACATTTTTTAACGTATGGAATTTATATTTTTTATTTTGTGAATAAAAACTATCAGATTCAGCTACAAGAACAAACTAAAAAACTAATTTATAAAGTGGTTGTACTTTCTGCTTTTTTATTAGTTGTTGTTTTTTTTACTGAAGGTTTAACGCAAAAAGTATTGCAATTTGCATTGCTAATTTTAAGTTTTGTTTTTGTTTACAAAGAGTTTAATAAACGGGTTGATGTATTGCCGTTTTTACGAAAAATAAAAACCAAATTATCAAGATCTAAATCGCAATAAAAATTGGGCTTTAAGCAGTGCATATTTTAAAACTAAAACAAAATTGTTTCTTTTTAAAGCAGCTATAATTTCGTAATTAATGCGTTGTTGCACAGCTTTATCTTCCGCTTTAGTTTTATTTAAAAAAAGTGTTTTTTTAAGAATAGTAAAAGTACTGTTGTTTATTTTTTTACTTAGCTTATTCTTGTTTTTAAACTGACTGCCCAATGAGCTATCTACAACCCTTTTGTTTGTAATAATTGTATCTGTAAAGTCAATATGATAGGTATAGCTTAATCGCAACCAAAAGTCTAAATCTTCGTAAGCAAGTGTTTCATCATAACCGCCTAAAAGGTCGAAATGTTTTTTAGAAAACAATGCAGAAATGGAACACATATAAACGCCACTTTTTAGCATTTCAATATAAACATCTCCTGTTTTGGGTTGATTTACAACCAAATCATTTTCATTAGTTTCGAAAAAGCGTTTTAAAAAAACACCTTCTTTATTAACTAAATTGGCATTACCAAAAACAAGTGCCGTTTTTGTGTATTTAGAATTTATAAAAGTGGTTACTAAATTGGAAATAGCAGTTGGTTCTAAAAAATCATCAGCTGCTAAATCCATTATATATGTACCGTTTGCTTTTTTTGCTGCTAAGTTAAAAACTTTATTAGGGCCTGTATTTTTTTCTAAATTTATAAAAGTTACAGCTGCTAAGTCTTTTGTTTTACTTTCTATTATGGCTTTAGAGTCGTCAGTGCTTGCATCGTTTACAACTATAATTTCTATGTTTTTATAGCTTTGGTTTAAAACTGAATCGAGTGCCTGCGTAACATACGCCGATTGGTTATAACACAAACAGATTACAGTTACTAGCGGAGATTTTGTCATAAATTAAAATAGAAAGTTTATATTTGGGTAAAATTAGCAAATAAGCCTTGAGTAACCAAAATAACAATCTAAAAATAGCATTAATAGGCTACCGACTCCGTGGAGGCGGTGCAGAAAAAGTACAAGCTAATTTGTCGTTTTTTTTCGAAAGAAACGATATTTCGGTTACACATATTATTGTTATTGATGAGTTGGGTTATCCTTTTGCGGGTAAAGTGGAGAATTTAGGGTTGTTGAAAAACAAATCAAATGGTGTTTTAAATAAATTGAAACGAATGTTTTATTTAAAACAATTTTTAAAGAAAGAACAATTTGATTTAATTATTGATTTCAGATTTAGAAACAAGCCTTTACAAGATTTTTTAATAAGTAAATGGATATATAAAACACCTACTATTTTTACCGTTCACAGTTATTTAATAGATCATTATATTCCTAAAAACAGATTTTTAGCTCAGATAATTTATGCTCAAAAACCAATTGTAGCCATAACGCAAGCAGCTAAAAATAGAATTGAACAAACGTATAATTTTAATAATGTTCATTTTATTTATAATCCCATTGATGTTTTAGAAATAAGTAAAAAATATGATGAGTCCATTCCGTTAGACTTTGATTTTATTATTTCTATGGGGCAAATGGAAACGGATATTAAACAATTTGATGTGCTTATTTCTGCTTATGCTAAATCTAACTTGCCGAATAAAAACATTAATTTGGTGCTTTTAGGCGAAGGTAAATTACAAGTAAAATATAAAGAGTTAGCTGCTAAATTAGGTATTGAAAGTAAAGTGCATTTTGTAGGCTATACCAATAATCCATTTGCTTATATACGAAAAGCGTTATTTTACGTTTTAACCAGTAAGAACGAAGGTTTGCCTGTTTCGCTTTTAGAAGCTTTAGCTTGTGAAACACCACTAGTTGCTTACGATTGTTTGTCTGGACCAAACGAAATAATTCAACCCAATATAAATGGTATTTTATTGCCAAACCAAGATGTAAAAGCGTTAATTTTAGCGTTTAATAAAATGCAAGATGATGCTGATTTTTATCAAAATTGTAAAAATAATTGTTTAAAGTCTTTAGCTCCATTTGCTATTGAAACCATTGGAAATCAGTGGTTGCAACTTATAAAAGAAACTGTATGAATATAAGATTAATTCAAATACCAAAAATTGAAGAACCACGCGGTAATCTTTCGGTAATAGAGAACGATTGTATTCCGTTTGTAATGAAGCGGGTGTATTATTTATACGATGTGCCTAGTGGAGCAGAACGTGGCGGCCATGCACATAAAAATTTACAACAGTTTTTAATTGCTCTTTCGGGAAGTTTTGATGTGGTTTTGCATAATGGAAAGGAGCAAAAAACAGTTACTTTAAATAAACCCAATGTTGGTTTGTTAATAGAAAGCGGCACTTGGCGTGAACTGAATAATTTTTCATCGGGTGCGGTGTGTTTGGTTTTGGCTTCTGAAGTGTATTTGGAAGAAGATTATATTAGAGATTTTGACACTTTTTTAGAATATAAAAAATGAAAATTTTAATTCTAGTTCCCAATATAAATAATGCCGGAGGCGTGGCGCGTGTGCTTTCGTCTCGTATTAATTATATGATAGAAAATTGGAACTGGGAAGTACATGTTCTTACTCAGAACAATAGCAATTCACCGTTATTTTATAATTTTAACGAAAAAGTGATTTATCACGATGTTACTTTTAAAGGTGTTTTTTTTAATTTAATTGGAGATTTTAAAAGGCAAGTAAATGAGGTGTTACAAACCATAAAACCAAATAAAGTTTTA
>CBFIIG010000112.1:0-5607 GCA_965662615.1 Flavobacterium sp. | reverse complement strand
AAAATTACAGACGAAAAAGAACAATTAATTTCGTTATGTAAATTGACAAATATGGTACTTTCTAAAAAATCTCGTGGGTAATGGATGTATTTGCAAAAGCAAGTTCGTATTTTACACAAAAGCAGTTTTTTGTACTTTATAAATTGCCCAATTCTTCAGCATTGAATTGTTATTTTCAAAATGGAATTGTTGAAGAATTTAATGGGCAAAATGGTTTTGTGTTTAGCGATTTTAATCAAAGTAAATCTATTGTTTTTACTGATGTTAACGCTAGTTTTGAAACACATAAATTGGTAGATTATACTTTTGAAAATTCAAGTTACACTCTTGAATCTTCTGATTTAGAAAAGCAATCTTTTGAGCAATTGGTAAATGGTGCTATACATAAAATTGAAAACTCTGAAACCTCAAAAATTGTAACTTCAAGAACTATAAAAGGAGCTTTAGAAATTAAAAAAGAAGCAACTTTTAAAAACATATTAAATAAATACCCAACTGCTTTTTGTTATTGGCTTTACGCTCCTGAAGTAGGCGAGTGGATGGGTGCAAGTCCGGAAGTACTTTTAACAACTATTGAAACACAATTGGAAACAGTAGCTTTGGCAGGTACACAGCTTTGGGATACCAAAAAAGTGTGGCAACCAAAAGAGTTAGAAGAGCAACAATTGGTAACCGATTATATTTTTTCAACTTTAAAAAGCGTAAGTAATCAAGTTTCGGTTTCACCAGTAGAGACAGTACAAGCAGGTAAGCTGGCACATTTAAAATCAAGTTTTAAAGCAGAATTATCTTTAGGTAAAAGTGCTTTTGATTTACTAAAAATAATGCATCCAACACCAGCAGTTTGTGGCTTTCCAAAAGAAAGTGCTATGCAATTTATTAATCAAAATGAAGGCTATAAACGTGAATTTTACACAGGTTTTATTGGTGAGTATTCAGAAAAAAATAGTCAATTATTTGTAAATTTACGTTGCATGCAAATAGTAGAGAATAAGCCGTTATTGTATGTTGGTTGCGGAATAACAGCAGAAAGTAATCCGCAATTGGAGTTTTTAGAAACCGAAAACAAAGCACAAACCATGCGTGAAATTTTAGTACCTTTGCCCTAAATAAATACAATTATGAAATTAGATATTTTGTGTTTTGGTGCACACCCAGATGATGTGGAATTAAGTTGTTCAGGCACTATTTTAAAAGAAATTGCTTCGGGTAAAAAAGTGGGGATAGTTGATTTAACTCGTGGTGAATTAGGTACACGTGGTTCGGCAGAAATAAGAGATGCAGAAGCAGCAAAAGCTGCAGAGATATTGGGTGTTAGTGTTAGAGAAAATTTAGGTTTTAGAGATGGTTTTTTTGTAAATGACGAAAAACACCAGTTAGAAGTTATAAAAATGATACGCAAATACCAACCTGAAATTGTTTTATGTAATGCCGTGGACGACCGACATATTGATCATCCAAAAGGCAGTAAATTAGTAAGTGATGCTTGTTTTTTAAGTGGCTTACGCCGAATAGAAACCGTTTTAGACGGAGAAAACCAAACTGCAAGCAGACCTAAACAAGTATATCATTACATACAATGGAAAAATATAGAACCCGATTTTGTTGTTGATATTTCGGGTTATATGAACACAAAATTAGAGTCAGTTTTAGCATATTCTTCTCAGTTTTATGATCCAAATTCTAAAGAACCAGTTACTCCAATTACTTCTAAAACCTTTTTAGATAGTATAAAATATAGAGCAGAAGACCTTGGCAGGCTTGTAGGCGTAACACATGCCGAAGGTTTTACTACCGAAAGATATTTGGCAGTCAATAGTTTAGCTGATTTAAAGTAAAAATTTATAAAAAATGTTTGCAAGTATTAAGTTTTGAAGTATATTTGCACTCGTTAAAACAAATGGTGGTTGTAGCTCAGTTGGTTAGAGCATCGGTTTGTGGTGCCGAGGGTCGTGGGTTCGAACCCCATCATCCACCCATTTTAAAAGCCTTACAGAAATGTGTGGCTTTTTTTTATACCTGTATTTTTTATATGCACGCATAGTAAATATATTTTAGTATATTTGAATAAAATAAAACAATATGAGCAAAGCAAGTTTACAGTCTATTTTAAATATTACGCACCCAATTATAATGGCACCAATGTTTTTAGTGTCTAATACTGCAATGGTTATAGAAGGCATAAAAGCTGGAGTGGCAGGTTGTATTCCTGCTTTAAATTACAGAACTTTAGACCAACTTAGGGCTTCTATAAAAGAGTTAAAAGCAGCAAAAATAGAAGGTGGAAGTTTCGGTTATAACTTAATTGTAAACAAATCGAATATAAAATATAAAGATCAGTTGGCTGTTTTATGTGAAGAAGGAGTTGATTTTATTATTACTTCTTTGGGTAGCCCAGAAGAAACTATAAAACAAGCTCACAAAGCAGGTATAAAGGTTTTTTGTGATGTTACCGATTTAGCTTTTGCTAAAAAAGTAGAAAGTTTAAATGCCGATGCTATAATTGCTGTAAATAATTTAGCGGGTGGACACAGAGGAAATCTTTCGCCAAAAAATCTTATTGAAGAATTGGATAAAAACACGTCGTTACCTGTTATCTCTGCTGGTGGAGTAGGAAATGCCAAAGAGTTAAAAGAAATGCTTTCTTATGGAGCCGTTGGCGTTTCTGTGGGAAGCCCTTTTATTGCTACAACAGAAGCAGGTGTAACAGAAGATTATAAACAAGCCTGTGTAGATTATTCTGCTAAAGATATTGTAATGACTGAACGAATTTCGGGAACACCATGTACTGTAATCAATACACCTTATGTGCAAAAAGTAGGTACTAAGCAAAGTTGGATAGAACGTCAATTAAATAAAAACAAGTCGCTTAAAAAATGGGTTAAAATGGTGCGTTTTGCGATTGGAATGCGTGCTACCGAAAAAGCAGCAAATCAAGTTACTTATAAAACCGTGTGGGTGGCTGGGCCAAGTATTGAGCATTCTCATGCTATTTTACCTGTAAAAGAGGTGATTGATAAATTAGTTTAGTTTTAAAAACTATTTTGTAGTTAGACCATTTTATTTGCTAAATATGTAAGAATAAACTATTTTTATTGAAATTTATATTATGAAATATTTAAAAACAGTCCTGTTTTTAGCTTTTGCTTTTGCAGTGGGTTGTACTGATGAAAACGATTTGCCATTACCACTTTCTTGTAATTTTGTGGACTTTAAATATTATGACAATACTCAAGATTTTCTTGGTGAGCGATCTTCAGAATATTTGATAATTGGAGTTGATACCACTTTTTCTGATATTGAAATTAATAACTTAGTTTCAACTTTTTCTCAATTTGATCAAAATTATAATTTTGAAATTCACAAAAGTGGAATATACAAATACAAAGAAATTCCGCTAAAATTTAATTCTCCTAAAACTTGCGAAGAAACTACCCAAATTATTAATTTATTAAACCAAAACACTATGGTTTCTTATGCACACTTTACCATGCAAACCAATGATTGCAATAATTTAATTTGGCAACCTATTGGAAATTTGTGTGTTAACAGTTATTCGAGTTCTATAAGTGTTAAGGTTTTTGATGAAAATAATTTGACGGCTATGAATAATCTAATAACTCAAAACAACTTAGAATTAGTTGCTCAAAATGCTTTTATGCCCAAATGGTTTGAGTTAAGAGTGACTAAAGTAGCTCCTAAAGATGCACTTGCAATGGCTAACTATTTATATGAAACGGGTGTTTTTGAATATTGTGAACCAAATATTACCAAATACCCAGTTGAATAATTAACCTTCACTTTAATTTTTTTAAATCTAAACAAAAAAGCAACTTAAAATAAGTTGCTTTTATTAGTTAATAAGTATTAGTTTAATTTTTTGTGACTTTTTTAATTAAAATAGTGCCATCATCTGTTTTTGTTTTAATTAAAAATATTCCACTAGAGTACGATTCTAAATTCAATGTAAATTTATTTGAATTAACTATTTCATTTTTTAGCATAACTCCATTATAATTGTAAACAGTAATTTCGTTAATTATTAAATTTCCACTACTAATAGTTACTATGTTTTTAGTTGGATTTGGATATACATTAATACTATTTTCTAATGTAAAACTATTTGCATTTAAAAATGCTTCACAATTCGACATTTCGGTACAACCGTTTAATGTTATTTCAACAGCATAATTTCCGTCTTGACTTGGAGAAAAAGTATTAGAAGTTTCTCCAGCGATAGGTGAATTATTTGTATCACAATTAACCCATTGATAAGTTCCATTTGCTTGGTTTGCCATAAATGAGTTAGCTGTTATGGTTACAGAAGTATCAATTGTAACGCTATTTAAGTTTGTAGGCCCTGCAACAAAATTAGAAGTTGCATCATTTAAGGTAAAACCCTCAAGTGTTCCATTATTGTTATTTCCACTAAAATCAGTAAGTGATGCAATAGAAGAGTTGTTTCCATTTGCAACACCTTCGTTACATTTGTAATAAGCTTTTAAACTTGATGGTGCTGTACAAAATTCTGTATTTTTATTGTCATTTAGCTCACTTTGAGTTCTTGCTACATCCCAAACACGAATTTCGTCAATAGAACCTTTAAATAAATTAACATCATCAACTCTTTTACCTATTCTTAGGTTTACATTTGATCCGGTATTTACAGGAACTGTAAAATTGTCCTCATAATCTAAAATTCCATCAACATATAATTTTAATTTTAATGAAGCAGTAGGGTCATAAACAGCTGCTACATGATGCCATTCTCCATCATTTACAGCAATTGTACCGCTTACCCCATTTCCTTGTACTTCAACTCTTATAGCATTGCTCCATAGAATATTAAAAGTAAATCTTGTACCAGATGCTGTATCACCCCAATCTACAATAACTTTTTGTGACCCTCCATTACTTGGATTGCAATTTTCTGTTGTTTTAATCCAAGCTTCAATGGTCCTTGCATTATTCCCTGAAATACCTGTATATGAAGTTTGAACATAGTCATTTACACCATCAAAATTAAGGGAAGTTTGAGCTTTTGAATTTTGATGATTTAATAAAAATAAAAATAGGCATATGCCTTTTAAAATGTGTAATTGTTTTTTCATAATTTAAATAGTTGATTAATAGATTACTAATTTATAATTTTTTATTATTCCATTATTAAAAATTATTACTTTTTTTCTTATTTTTAAATAAATTTTAAAAAGTTATTTCTTTAAGTAAATAAAAATCCAGCAAAAGCTGGATTTTTATATTTTATTAAAATCAATTAATTTTAATAGCAATACTCATTTGCTGATATAACTTCTTTAGCAATTACTTCACGTAAACCAATAACATTAGGAATGTTAGTGTATTTTGTAAATCGTTTTAGTCCCATTAGCATCATACGCTGTTCATCACCTTCGGCAAAAGAAACAATCCCTTCTTTGGCTTTGTTATTTACAATATCAACCGCTTGGTATAAATACAATTGAGCCATTGCAATTTGTCCTTTTACTTTATCTGCTCCTTCTTTTTTAGCTATTTTTTCGGTTCTTAAAAGCGTACTTTCTGCCATGTATATTTCAATTAAAATGTCAGAAGCTGCTATTAATAACT
>CBFIIG010000111.1:0-5670 GCA_965662615.1 Flavobacterium sp. | reverse complement strand
TTGGTTTATGGAACAGAGAACATGTTTTTGCCAAATCATTAGCTAATCCAAGCATGACAACAGATGACCCCGGAATTGGCACTGATGTACACAACTTGAGAGCAGCAGATTCTCAAATGAACAGTTCTCGAAACAACAGACCTTTTGAAAACGCAACTGCTTCACTAGAATCTTCAATAACCTCAAACGGGAATTGGTTTCCGGGTGACGAATGGAAAGGCGATGTTGCCCGAATTATAATGTATATGTATTTACGCTATCCTAGTAATTGTTCGGCAACGGACATAGCTGTTAGTAGCATCACTTTTTCTCCCTTAGGTGATATGCCCGATTTATTTTTAATTTGGAACGAAGAGGATCCTGTTTCTGAATTTGAACAAAACAGAAACGAAGTAATATACAGCTATCAAGGCAATAGAAATCCTTTTATAGACAACCCACATTTAGCTCAGTTAATTTGGAATGGTCCTGTAATTCAAGATAATTGGGGTATTCTAGATAATCTGAGTTTTACAAGTACAGAAAAACCTGTTTTTTACCCAAGTCTAAGCACAGGTATGGTTTATTTAGATCAAACACAAAACTCTACTTTTGAAACTACAATTTTCAACAGTCTTGGTCAGCAAATTTTACATGCTAAAAACCAAAAAGAATATGATTTAACTAACTTTCAAAAAGGGATTTACTTTATTCATTTTCAAAGTGAAAATTTGAATTACAATCAAAAAATAATATTAAAATAAAGTATCCTTAAAGCATAAAAAAAGCACCTTCAAATGAAGGAGCTTTTTTGTTGGTCCACAAGGACTCGAACCTTGAATGACGGTACCAAAAACCGTAGTGTTACCATTACACCATGGACCATGGTTGCTAATTGCGAGTGCAAATATAAGGCGTATTTTTTTAAAAGCAAATAAATCATAAAAAATTATTAAAAAAATACAAGAGCACTAAATTAATGCAAAAAAATACTTTCTTTGTAGTATAAACCGAATATCAGAAAAAATGGAAAATATAGCTTTTAAAAAATGGAACACAATTATAGGATGGGCCGTTTTCGCAATAGCACTAATCACATATACCCTAACAGTAGAACCCACTCTTAGTTTTTGGGATTGTGGAGAATACATTGCTACCTCAGCAAAACTAGAAGTAGGTCACCCACCAGGCGCACCCTTATTTCAAATGTTAGGAGCATTTTTTGCTATGTTTGCAACCAGCGATGCTCAAATTGCATTAATGGTAAACATGATGTCGGTTTTTTCTAGTGCTTTTACCATTTTATTTCTATTTTGGTCGTCGTCACTTATAATGAAACGTTTTATATTTAAAGATACTTTAGATAATAATACAACTGTTTTAACTCTTGGAGCAAGTGCCGTTGGAGCTTTAGCCTTTACATTTTCGGACAGTTTTTGGTTTAATGCCGTAGAGGCAGAAGTATATGCAATGGCAACACTGTTTATATCATTGCTTTTTTGGCTGGGTTTACGTTGGGAACAAAATATGCACCAACCCAAAGGAAACCGCTGGTTATTACTAATATCTTTAGTTATAGGTTTATCTTTTGGAGTTCACTTTATGGCTATTTTAACCATTCCGGCAATTGGCTTTTTATATTTCTTTAAAAATTACAAAACACTTACTTGGAAAAACGTACTTATAGCTCACGTTGTTATTGTGGCTGTTTTGCTTTTTATATTTAAATTATTATTGCCTTATACCATGGGTTATTTTGGTAAAATGGAAATTTTTATGGTAAATAGTTTGGGTATGCCTTTTAACTCAGGTACTATTTTTGCCTTTATTTCTATTATAGCATTATTTTGGTTTGGCTTACGTTACACACGTAAAAAAGACAAACCACTAGCAAATACCTTATTGCTTTGTGTGCTTTTTGTTTTGGTAGGTTTCTCTACTTGGATTATGCTGCCTATTCGTGCCAATGCAGGCACACCTATAAACGAGAACAAACCGTCTGATGCTGCCGAAGTTTTGGCGTATTATAACCGTGAGCAATATGGTGAACAGCAATTGTTTTTTGGACCAATGTATTCCGAAATTTATTCTGGTTTAGATGCTGTAACACCTTATTTAGACGAAAAACCAAACTACGAGAGAGATTATAAAACTAACACATACATAATTACCAATAACTTTAAAAATGCACGTCAAAACACAGACGATGCGCATAAAGGACTAATGCCACGAATGTGGAGTACAGATCATGCAGTTAATTATATGTCGTACACAGAGCCTTTAAACTTTTACATTCACCCAGATTATGCCGAAGAACAGCAATTGGTAGAAATAGTTGGCGGATTTAGAAACGGATTTTTACAGGGCGAATTTGATTTAGACGATTACAATAGTTTTTTAAAATCGTACGGTGAATATTTAGTTGTCGAAAAACCTTCGTTGGCAAGTAACATACAGTTTATGTTCGAATACCAATTTGGTTACATGTACTGGAGGTATTTAATGTGGAATTTTGTTGGAAGACAAAATGACGAACAAGGAAAAGGAGACTTGCAAAACGGAAATTGGCTTTCGGGTATTCCATTAGTGGATAATGCCAGATTGGGAAATCAAGCGCAAATCACCAGCGATATGAAAAACAACAGAGGTAGAAACACGTATTTCTTTTTGCCTTTTATTTTAGCAATTGCAGGAATGTTGTACCACGCCAAAAAAGATGCAAAAAGCTTTTATGTTTTGCTCGTTTTATTTTTATTTACTGGTCTGGCTTTAAAAGTATATTTAAACGAACGCCCTTTTGAAGTTCGAGAACGTGATTATGCTCTTGTGGGCTCTTTCTTCGTTTTTGCCATGTGGATAGGTTTTGGAGTACTTTCTGTTTTCGATTTAATAAAAAAATACTTGAAGCCGAAAATTGCAGCTCCAGCTGTGGTTGGAATTTGTTTATTAGCGGCTCCTGTTCTAATGGCTACACAAAACTGGGACGACCACGACCGTTCTGGAAAAGACACTGCTTTAGCGTTAGCTAAAACGTATTTAGATTCTTGTGAACCCAATGCCATTTTATTTACTATTGGCGATAATGACACGTTCCCTCTTTGGTATGCTCAAGAAATTGAAAATTACAGAACCGATGTGCGCTTAGTTAATACCAGCTTAATAAACACAGACTGGTATATAGACCAAATGAAAAAGAAAGCCTACGATTCTGAAGGATTGCCTATTTCGTTGACACGCGATAAATATTTAGGAAGTAGAAGAAATTACAGTTTATTGGTAGAAAAAACAAAAGATTCTATTTCTTTAAACGACTTAATAACGTTTGTAAGTTTTGATGACCCTAAAGCTAAAAAAACTCTGCAAAGCGGACAAGAAGTAAACTATTACCCTACCAATAAAGTGTTTATACCAATTAACAAGGAAAACATTATTAAAAACAAGGTGGTTTCGCAAAAATATTACGACTCTATTGTACCTGCTATGCATTTTGAAATGGACGGACACGCCTTATATAAAAATCGTTTAATAATGTTAGACATTGTAAACCAAAACAACTGGGAACGCCCAATTTATTTTACAGGCGGTAGTTTTGGAAACGATGACTATTTATGGATGAAAGAATACCTAGAAATGGACGGAATGGTCTATAAGTTAGTTCCTGTTAAAACTGTTGCTGACGATAAAAACCCAAGTCCGCTAAATATGGGCTTTATAGACAGCGATAAAATGTATAATTTGGTTATGAAATGGGATTGGGGTAAAAGTGGTAGTCCAGACATTTATCACGACATAGAGACGCGTAAAAACAGCATTTCTTACCGTACAAATTTAACCCGTTTAATGAATCAGTTAATTAGCGAAGATAAAAATGCTAAAGCCGAAAAAGTAATTGACCTAGCTATGGGAAAAATGCCAGTAGAGCACTTTGGCTATTACACTTTGGTTGAACCATTTGCCGAAGGTTATTATAAAATAGGAAAAACTGAAAAAGCCAATGCAATCGTTAAAAAATTAATTGCAAAATATCAAGAAGACTTAACCTATTACAAAAGTCTTTCTATGGGTGACCAAAACGGATATATTAGAGAAATTGTATCTAAAATTGAGTATTATAAAGAATTAGTACTTATTACTAAAGAGTACGATACCGCTTTTTTCGAAAAAGAAAAAGGAGCTTTTAATCATTATAATAAAATGTTTGAATATTACCGACGAAAAAACATTGAGTAGTTTCAGGAGAAAGACCCTTTCGCAGTCATCGACTTTATGACTTTAGGGTCTTATGACTATTAACAAAAAAGCCGTTTCAAAATTAATTTTGAAACGGCTTTTTTAAAATATTCTAAAACACAATTACTGTGTTTGTATAAGATGAATAAGTGTATTGGCATCTACTTCGCCAATTTGTCTCCAAACCATTTGTCCGTCTTTATAAATTATAAGAGTAGGAACTCCTTTAATTTTAAGAGCTTCGGCCAATTCGGCATTTTTTTCAACGTCTATTTTAACAACTTTAGCTTTATCGCCCATAGCTGCTGCTACATGACGTACTACTTCGTTCATTGTTGATGTTGATTCGTTCCAATCTGCAAAAAAATCTACAAGTACCGGAACTGGTGCATCTATAATTTCTCCAAAATTTGACATATATCTGTAAAATTTTAATATTAAACTCTTGGTTTTAACATTATTTACTATGCAAATGTACTATATTTATACAATTACACTAATTTTTTACCTTTTTTTAACGTTAAAACGGTGATTTCGGGCATAATACCAACTCTACCTGGGTAAGCATGATAGCCAAAACCTCTGTTTACGTACAAATAGCGTCCTGCATTTTTATACAAACCAGCCCATTGCTTATACACATATTGCACAGGACTCCATTTAATTACACCCGGAATTTCTATCCCAAACTGAAAACCATGTGTATGCCCCGAAAGGGTTAAATGATAATTGTCTTTATGATGTTGCACTTCACTGTCCCAATGACTTGGATCATGACTCATTAAAATTTTAAAATCAGAAGATGAAACTCTTTCACTAGCTTTAGCCAAATCGCCTGCTTTTTTAAAGTGCTTCCCCCAATTTTCTACACCTATTAATTTGAGTGAAGAATTGTTTTGTTCTAAAGTTACATTTTGATTTAAAAGTAATGTGAAATCGATTTTATTATGCAAGTCTTTAATAGCTTCAAAATTGGCTTCTTTTTCTGCTTCGGAGTCCCATTTTATGTATTCGCCATAATCGTGGTTTCCTAAAACGGAATACTTACCAAGCTTAGGTTTGTGTATTTTTTTAAATGCACCTATCCACGGATCCATTTCTGTAGCGTGCGTATTTACAATATCACCCGTAAACAAAACCAAATCGCTGTTTTGTTCGTTAATTAAATCAATAGCGTAATCTATTTTCTCGGGATTATCAAAACTTCCGCTGTGAATGTCCGAAATGTGAGTAATTGTTGTACCATCAAAACCATCTGGTAAATCGTCGTAAAAAAGTGTTTGCTTTATAACTTTATAATTGTAGCGCCCAACAAAAATACCATGAACAATAGATGCAAACGGAATGGCAGCTATACCCAAACCTATTTTACTTATAAAACCTCTTCGCCCATGAAAGAAAGCTTCTGTATTGGTTTTTCTAAAAGAATGAAAAACACCTTCAAAAAGACGAAACAAATCT
>CBFIIG010000110.1:0-5674 GCA_965662615.1 Flavobacterium sp. | reverse complement strand
AGTTCGGTTAAATAATATTGGGCAACCCGCAAATATACCTAATGGAAATGCGGGTCAAACCCCTGTTTTTAATTCAATTAGTGCTCATTATTTTGAATTAACACCAAATATGTACACGCAATTAGGCGACGGTGCGGTTTTGTACCATGCGCCAGAAACAATGGCAGGCGGAACTACTGCTATTGACTTTAGCCAAGCAAAAATTGTGAGCGAAAATGAAGCATTTTTAACTATTCCACTGGACCAAGTTACACCCGGAATTTACGAATGGGTTAGAGTATCATTATCATATCAAAATTTTTCGGTAAACTTGTTACACAATAACCAAAATTATGCAGCCACATTAGAAAGTTTTGTCGGTTATAACACCTACTTAACTTCGCATAATATTGGACAAAATATTTTCCCAGTAAACGGAAACCGAGCACAAGGATATTGGGCGTTTGCTTTAAATAATTTTCCTTATGCAACAAGTGGTCAAGCTCCCGCTGGCGCAACAACTGTGCCTAATCCATTATTTGCTTCCTCTCCTATTCCGCAAGGTTCTTGCGTTGTTACTGGAGACTTTAATTCTCCATTACAAATAAACGGAAACGAAACAAAAGACATAGAAATTACTCTCTCGCTTTCTGTAAACAATAGCTTTGAGTGGACAGAAGTTAACAATGATGGACTTTACGAACCAAGTGCAGGCGAGCATGTAGTTGACATGGGTTTAAGAGGATTAAAACCATCTTTTATTAAATAAAATTAACCAATTGCATAATTCAGATATTAAACAGTAGTTAAATACACTTTAAATTCATTATAAATTAGGTTGAAAAGGTTGTAGTTGTTCTTATTTAGCTTTATTTTTGTTTGATTTTTTAAAACACAAATTCGTTTAATCAAATAAAATTATGGCAAAATCCGCATTATTAAAATCATCTATTGCAAAAAAGTATTGGATGTCGTTTACAGGTTTGTTCTTATGCTTATTTTTAGCAGGGCATTTAGCAGGAAACCTACAATTAATTTTTGGAACACCGTTACAATTTAATGAGTACGCATTATTTATGACCACTAACCCAGCGGTCAAATTATTATCTTATGTAACGTACATTTCTATTTTATTTCATGCGGTCGATGGTATCTTACTTACTGTTCAAAACCGCAAAGCAAGACCAATTGGTTATGTAAAAGAAAACGCAGCAGCAAACAGTAGTTTTGCTTCTCGTAACATGGCAATTTTAGGAACCTTTATTTTGGTTTTTATTGTTACACACATGAACAATTTTTGGGCAAAAATGCATTTTGACCAAAACATGCCTTTAATGACAAAATCAATTGTTATGCAAGATGGTCAAGCTCAAAACTTTTATGTTGGAACAGAAACAGGAAAATACTACCCTATTTCTCAAGTAAGATTAGCTTCTACTCCAGACTCACTAGTTAGCCCTGCTATGCAATATGTGGTAAAAAACAAAACTGAAGTTTATTACAAAGATGTTGATGTAAAAGCAGGCGATT
Organism: Flavobacterium sp.; assembly: GCA_965662615.1. GTDB lineage: Bacteria > Bacteroidota > Bacteroidia > Flavobacteriales > Flavobacteriaceae > Flavobacterium. The sequence continues at coordinate 4,165 of CBFIIG010000110.1, read as the reverse complement.
TATATAAAGATTTATACAAAATTACGGTTGACTTTTTTAAAGATCCAAAATACGGATTATTTTATACTTTAGGTTACGTTTTAGCCATGTTGGTATTGGCGTTTCACTTACTTCACGGTTTTGCAAGTGCGTTTCAATCTTTAGGAGCAAACAACCCAAAATACACACCAACCATTAAGTTAGCAGGAAAAGCATTTGCAATCATAGTTCCATTGTTATTTGCAATTGTACCATTATACATTCATTTCATTTTAAAAGCATAAAACTATGGCATTAGATTCTAAAATTCCAAATGGTGATTTGGCTCAAAAATGGACCGATCACAAAAATAAAATAAACCTAGTGAACCCAGCTAACAAACGTAATATAGACGTAATTGTAGTAGGAACAGGATTAGCAGGAGGTTCTGCATCAGCAACTTTAGCAGAATTAGGTTATAACGTAAAAGCATTCTGTTTTCAGGATTCGCCTCGTAGAGCTCACTCTATTGCAGCTCAAGGTGGTATAAATGCAGCAAAAAATTACCAAGGAGATGGTGACTCAACACACCGTTTATTTTACGATACTATTAAAGGTGGAGATTACCGCTCTAGAGAAGCAAACGTTCACCGTTTAGCAGAAGTTTCTACTAATATTATTGACCAATGTGTAGCACAAGGAGTTCCTTTTGCTAGAGATTACGGCGGATTATTAGACAATCGTTCTTTTGGAGGTGTATTGGTATCTCGTACTTTTTACGCAAAAGGACAAACAGGACAACAATTATTATTAGGAGCTTATTCGGCAATGAACCGCCAAATAGGACGTGGAAAAATAAAAATGTACAACCGTCACGAAATGCTAGATTTAGTAAAAGTGGACGGAAAAGCACGTGGAATTATTGCTCGTAACCTAGTTACAGGAGAATTAGAACGCCACAGTGCACACGCAGTAGTTATAGCTTCTGGTGGTTACGGAAATGTATTTTTCCTTTCTACAAACGCCATGGGAAGTAACGTAACAGCAGCATGGAAAATACATAAAAAAGGGGCGTATTTTGCAAACCCTTGTTATACACAAATTCACCCAACATGTATACCGGTTTCGGGAGATCATCAATCTAAATTAACCCTAATGTCAGAATCGTTACGTAACGATGGTCGTATATGGGTTCCTAAAAAATTAGAAGATGCAAAAGCCATTAGAGAAGGTAAATTAAAACCAACTCAATTAGCAGAAGAAGATAGAGATTACTATTTAGAGCGTCGTTACCCATCGTTTGGTAACTTAGTACCTAGAGACGTAGCTTCTAGAGCTGCAAAAGAGCGTTGTGATGCTGGTTTTGGTGTAAACAAAACAGGAGAAGCTGTTTATTTAGACTTTGCCGCTGCCATACAACGTTACGGTAAAGAGCAAGCAACCATTAAACATTTAGATGCAAATGATGCAGACTTGGTTAAAAAACTAGGGACAGAAGTTGTTGCTAACAAATACGGAAACTTATTCCAAATGTATGAGAAAATTGTAGATGAAAATCCATACCAAACACCAATGATGATTTACCCTGCGGTACATTACACAATGGGAGGAACATGGGTAGATTATAACTTACAAACTACAATACCAGGTTGTTTCTCTATTGGAGAATCTAACTTCTCAGACCACGGAGCCAACCGTTTAGGAGCTTCTGCATTAATGCAAGGTTTAGCAGACGGATATTTTGTATTGCCTTATACTATTGGTGATTACTTAGCTGCCGATATTAGAACTGGAGCAATTTCTACAGACTCACCAGAATTTGAAGAAGCAGAACAAAACGTACGTTCGCAAGTAGAACGTTTATTAAACACAAACGGAACAAAACCAGTTGACTATTTCCACAAACGTTTAGGAAAAATCATGTGGGATAAAGTAGGAATGTCTCGTAACATTCAGGGTTTAACAGAAGCTCAAGAAGAAATTGCTCAAATTAGAGAAGAATTTTGGAACGATGTACGTGTACCAGGAACAGCAGACAGTTTTAACCCAGAATTAGCAAAAGCACTACGTGTTGCCGATTTCTTAGAACTTGGAGAATTATTCGCAAAAGATGCATTACACCGTAACGAAAGTTGTGGAGGTCACTTCCGTGAAGAGTACCAAACAGAAGATGGTGAAGCACTTCGTGACGATGATAACTTTGCATATGTTGCTGCATGGGAATACAAAGGAAAACCAAGCGATGCGGTACTTCACAAAGAAGATCTTAAATTCGAAAACATTAAACTAGTTCAAAGAAGTTACAAATAATATAAGTCATTCATAAAGCGAAACATTTAAAACCTTCTGCTTTATGACTTTTAAACTAAAAACTATGAATCTTACATTAAAAATATGGCGTCAGAAAAACGCACAAGATAAAGGTCAAATGGCTGAATATAAAATCAGCGACGTCTCTCCAGACATGTCTTTTTTAGACATGTTAGACGTTTTAAACGACCAATTAGTAGAAAAAGGAGACGAACCCGTAGCCTTTGACCACGATTGTAGAGAAGGAATTTGCGGAATGTGTTCTTTATTCATAAACGGAGAAGCACACGGACCAGACAGAGGCGTAACAACGTGTCAGTTACACATGCGTATGTTTAAAGACGGAGACACAATTGTAATTGAGCCTTTCCGTTCTAAAGCATTCCCAGTAATAAAAGATTTAGTTGTAGACCGTTCATCTTTCGACAGAATACAGCATGCAGGTGGATTTATCTCGGTAAACACATCGGGTAATACGCAAGATGCAAACAATATTCCAATTCCAAAACACGATGCAGACAGAGCCTTTGACGCTGCAACATGTATAGGCTGTGGTGCCTGCGTAGCAACATGTAAAAACGCTTCGGCAATGTTATATGTTTCTGCAAAAGTATCTCAATTTGCCCTTTTACCTCAAGGAAAAGTAGAAGCCGCAGACCGTGTAAAAAACATGGTAGCACAAATGGATGCCGAAGGATTTGGAAACTGCACAAATACAGGAGCCTGCGAAGTAGAATGCCCTAAAGGAATATCTTTAGAAAACATTGCTCGTATGAACAGAGAATACCTAAAAGCAAGTTTTTAATTAAACCCTTTTAAATACAATAAACGCCTACTGAAAAGTGGGCGTTTTTTTTTTTGGGCATGCCCCTCGTACCACGGGTCGGGCTTTACGCTTTATCTTTGTTTTGATGCAAAACAAAGGATGCCGCTGCAATCCCTCATGCAAAGTTAATTTTGTACAATAAGAAAAGTTTCATATATTTGGTGGTATATACAAGTTAGTCGTCATTTTGGTGGAACGTGTGAGAATTCAATAAACTAAATTAACAATTTAACACAAAAAATATGAGACAAATTTTATTAATTCAGACCATTATACTAATTTGTATAAATGGCTACAGTCAAACATTAAATTTCACTTTAGCAAATCCACAGCCTAACATAATGGAGGGTTATGGCGGAATATTTGCAAGTGGAGATATAGATGGAGACGGAGACTTAGACTTATTGATGACTCGAATAGGTCCTTGGACGAAACTTTATAAAAACGATGGAACTGGAAATTTCACAGAGGTAACTCATAATTTTCCTCGTTCAGGAAATAGCCAAGCATTTTTTAAAGATTTAGATGGTGATGGAGATTTAGACTTGTTTTTCTCTGGACAGAATGAACTTGCCCAAAAATTTGCAAATATTTATAGAAATGATGGCTTGGGAAATTTTACACAAGTACCTAATAATTTGCCTGTATTTATTGAAGGAGCTGCTATTGCTGATGTGGACAATGATGGTGACCAAGACTTGGTTATTACAACTGCTACAATTTCTGATATTTACCTTAACAACGGAAATGCGGTTTTCACGCCACAAGGAAACTCCGCTTTTACTCCAGTAGATGGAATTGTACAAATTATTGATATTGAAAACGATGGTGACCAAGATGTTATTATTTCTGGTTCAAATACCATTAAATTATATCAAAATAATGGTTCTGGGGTATATACTTTAAACATAAATACAACATTCCCAGCAATTTCTGCTGAAGGTATTGAAGTGGCTGATACAGATAATGATGGAGATTTAGATTTAATTATCAATGGCAATACTCAAAATTTATTATACATCAATAATGGAGCAGGACTTTTTTCATCTATTTCCACCAATCTTCAACAAA
>CBFIIG010000109.1:0-5744 GCA_965662615.1 Flavobacterium sp. | reverse complement strand
TAAAATAGCTCTTAATGTTTTAGCATCTAACGGATCCATGTGTGTTAAAACAGGCAAACGACCAATAATTTCGGGAATTAAACCAAAGTCTTTTAAATCTTTTGGAATAATATATTTTAGTAAGTTAGTACCATCTACACTTGCCGCATGCATAGATGAGCTGTACCCAACTGCCTGACGGTTTAATCGTTTAGAAATTACACGTTCTACACCATCAAAAGCACCACCTGCAATAAATAAAATGTTTTGTGTATCTATTTCAACAAACTTTTGATCGGGGTGTTTACGGCCTCCTTTTGGTGGCACATTAACAATAGTTCCTTCTAAAAGTTTTAAAAGTGCTTGTTGTACTCCTTCTCCAGATACATCTCTGGTTATTGATGGATTATCGCTTTTACGTGCAATTTTGTCTATTTCGTCTATAAAAACAATACCGCGTTGGGCTTTTTCTACATCGTAATCTGCTGCTTGTAGCAAACGTGTTAAAATACTTTCTACGTCTTCACCTACATAACCTGCTTCGGTTAAAACCGTAGCATCTACAATAGCTAAAGGCACATTTAATAATTTAGCAATGGTTTTAGCTACCAACGTTTTTCCAGTACCTGTTTGCCCTGCAATTATAATGTTACTCTTTTCTATTTCTATTTCTTCTTCGTTAGACGGTTGTAACAAACGTTTATAATGATTGTACACCGCCACCGACATTACTTTTTTTGTTGGTTCTTGGCCAATAACGTATTGATCTAAAAAGGCTTTAATCTCTTTAGGCTTTAGCAATATTAAATCCGAAGACAAGTCTGACTTACCGTTTTGCTTTATCTCTTCTGCAACAATGCCATAAGCTTGCTCAATACATTTGTCGCAAATATGAGCATCAATACCTGCAATAAGCAGTTCGGTATCGGGTTTTTGCCTTCCACAAAAAGAACATTCTAGTTTTTCTTTTGCCATTTTTATTTTGTTTGCCTTACAAGGCGTATTATAATTTACGTTCTAAAACTTCATCTACCATTCCGTATGCTTTAGCTTCGCTAGCAATCATCCAGTAATCTCTATCACTGTCGTCATGCACTTTTTCTATAGTTTGCCCAGAGTGCTTTGCAATTATCTCATACAGCTCTCCTTTTAACTTCATAATCTCTCTGGCTGTTATTTCTATATCAGATGCTTGTCCGCTAGCTCCACCTAAAGGTTGGTGAATCATAACACGAGAATGAGGTAATGCACTACGCTTACCTGCTGCTCCAGCACATAAAAGTACCGCTCCCATAGAAGCTGCTAAACCTGTACAAATAGTAGCAACATCTGGTTTTACAAACTGCATAGTATCGTAAATACCTAAACCTGCATACACGCTTCCGCCCGGTGAGTTTAAATAAATTTGAATGTCTTTATTAGCGTCTAAACTTTCTAAAAAAAGCAATTGAGCCTGAACAATATTTGCTACTTGATCGTCTATACCTGTTCCTAAAAATATAATACGATCCATCATTAAACGCGAAAAAACATCTATTTGAGTCACGTTCAATTGGCGTTCTTCCATAATATATGGCGTTAAACCTGTTGGCGTTACTTGACTTACAATTTTGTCAAAATACATATTATTTATACCGTGGTGCTTAGTAGCAAACTTTTTAAATTCTTTTCCGTAATTCATGGTTTTCTATTAAATATCGTTTAAAAAAAAGCGTCAAACCGAATAGTTTGACGCTCAAAGATAGTTATTTTTTGCGAGAAATTATTCTCCGTACATTTCTTTAACAAAGGTTTCGTAATTTACTTCCTTTACTTTTGCAGGCACTTTTTCTTTATAAAGCTCAAGCATTTTAGCGCTCATTAATTGCTCCGATAAACGTTTTGCTTCGTCTTGGTTAGAAAGTACTCTTGCAACAATTCCTTCCACTTCTTCATCAGATGCATTTGCCTGACCAAATTGTGCCATTTGCTGTCTAATTAAAACCGAAGTATGTGCTTTTAAATCTTCAAACTGAAGTTTAATATTGTTGTCTCTAACTACTTTACCTTCTATTAATTGGTAACGCAATCCTTGTTCCGATTTTGCATATTCTGCTTCAGCTTCTTCAGCTGTTAAAGGAGTTTCACCAGCGGTTTGAATCCATTTTTTTAAGAATGTTGCAGGCAAGTCGAACTTCGTGTTTTCAATTAAACTTTCTGTTACATCGTTTAAAAATTTCTGATCTGCTTGTTGAGCAAATTGCTTTTCGGCATCTTCTTTAATTTTTACTTTTAACTCTTCTACAGATTTTACGTTTCCTTCTCCAAAAAGCTTATCGAATAACTCTTGGTTTAATTCTGCTTTTTCTACTTGGTTAATTTCTTCTATTGTAAAGTTCACATCAACATCTAAACCATGTACCGCATCGTGATCTACTTTTAAAAAGTCCATTAATTTATGGTCGTCTTCAAAAAGCCCTTTAGTTCCTAATGTTACAACATCACCTACTTTAGCTCCAACAAATTTCTTTGCTGTTTTTTTATCTTTAAAAATATCTAAAGTTATGTTTGTGTTGTTTTTAATTCCAATCTCTTCGTTAGAAAAAGTTCCTTTTAAAGTAAAATCTTCTTTAACTGTATCTTGAGAAATTAATTTTCCGTATTGCTTTTGTATGTGAGCTACTTGGTCTTCAAGCATTTTATCATCAGCAATTACTTTGTATTGTGTTACTTTTGTTTTTGCGGCTAAATCAACAGAAAATTCTGGAGATAATCCCAATTCAAAATCAAAAGAATAATCATCTGCATCCCAGTTAAAATCTGGCGTTTCTACAGGTATTGGATTTCCTAAAATATCTAATTTTTCAGCAACTAAATAGTCGTTTAACGATTTTTGTAAAACCTTGTTTACTTCTTCTAACAAAACGGCTTTACCATATTGCTTCTTAATTAAACTTGCAGGCACAGCTCCTTTTCTAAACCCAGGAATACTGGCTTTTTTTCTGTGATCTTCTAATATTTTTTCAACATTGTTTGCATAATCATCTTTAGATACTGCAACCGTTATAACGGCATTTAAGGCATCAACCTGTTTTTTTGAAATATTCATTTTACTGTATTTATGTCTATTTATGGAGTGCAAAATTACATATTTTTTATGGGCAACACAACTTTTTAATAAACTGTATTATATTAGGTTAAATACCTAATTAAAAAGAAAAGCGAAACGTTTCCGTTTCGCTTTGTATGTTAATCGTTCAGTTTTAAAACCGCCATAAATGCTTCTTGCGGAATTTCTACATTTCCTACTTGTCGCATACGCTTTTTACCTTTCTTTTGTTTTTCTAAAAGCTTTCTTTTACGCGAAATATCTCCTCCGTAACATTTAGCCGTAACGTCTTTTCTAAGTGCTTTTATGGTTTCTCTAGAAATAATTTTAGCACCAATTGCAGCCTGTATCGGAATATCAAATTGCTGACGTGGGATAAGCTCACGCAGTTTTTCACACATTTTTTTACCTATAAAATAGGCGTTACTATCGTGTATAAGTGCAGACAATGCATCTACCGACTGACCATTTAAAAGCACATCTAATTTAACAAGCTTAGATTCGCGCATACCTATTGGCGAATAGTCAAAAGAAGCATAACCTTTAGAAACCGTTTTTAAACGATCGTAAAAATCGAATACAATTTCTGCCAGTGGCATATCAAAATTAAGCTCAACACGCTCTGTAGTTAAATAAGTTTGGTTGGTTATAATTCCACGTTTTTCTATACAAAGACTCATTACATTACCCACAAAATCCGACTTGGTAATAATAGTCGCTTTTATATATGGTTCTTCCACTCTATCTAACTTAGACGGTTCTGGTAAATCCGAAGGGTTGTTTACAATTAAAATAGTATCTGGTTCTTTTTTGGTGTACGCATGATACGATACGTTGGGTACAGTAGTAATTACGGTCATATCAAACTCACGCTCTAAACGCTCCTGAATAATTTCTAAGTGCAACATTCCTAAGAATCCACAACGGAAACCAAAACCTAAAGCAGCTGAACTTTCAGCAGCAAAAACTAAAGATGCATCGTTCAATTGCAATTTTTCCATAGAAGAACGTAAATCCTCAAAATCTTCGGTATCTACCGGGTAAATCCCCGCAAAAACCATAGGTTTTACGTTTTCAAAACCTGTAATCATATTGGTAGTTGGAGTTTTGGCATCTGTAACCGTATCACCTACTTTTACCTCTTTCGCTTCTTTAATTCCCGAAATTAAATACCCAACATCACCCGTAGAAATTTTATCTTTTGGAACTTGGTTTAATTTCAAAGTACCTACTTCATCTGCAAAATATTCATTGCCAGTAGCCATGAATTTAATTTTCTGCCCTTTTTTTATTTCTCCGTTTTTAACTCTAAAAATAACTTCAATACCTCTAAACGGATTGTAATGCGAGTCGAAAATTAATGCCTGCAAAGGCTCATCGACATTACCTTTAGGAGCTGGAACTTTATTAATTATAGCTTCTAAAATTTTATCTACACCAAAACCTGTTTTACCAGATGCATGAATAATATCTTCTAATTTACAGCCCAAAAGGTCAATTATATCATCACTCACTTCCTCTGGGTTAGCACTTGGTAAATCCACTTTATTAAGTACCGGAATAATCTCTAAATCATTCTCCAACGCCAAATAAAGGTTAGAAATAGTTTGCGCCTGAATACTCTGAGCCGCATCTACAATAAGCAACGCACCCTCACAAGCCGCAATAGAACGCGAAACCTCATACGAAAAATCAACATGCCCAGGCGTATCAATTAAATTCAATGTGTATTTTTCGCCATTATGCATATAATCCATTTGTATGGCATGACTCTTAATGGTAATTCCACGCTCACGCTCCAAGTCCATATTGTCTAGCAATTGTGCCTTTTCTTCACGAGCCGTAACCGTTTGTGTAGCCGCCAATAAACGGTCTGCCAAAGTACTTTTACCGTGATCAATATGAGCAATTATACAAAAGTTTCTAATTTTATCCATAATAGTATCTATTCTTTATTTTGGGCGTTCCTTCGTCGTTCCTCCTCAGTCGGGTAATTCGCTAAATCTTTTTGTTTTTTTCGCAAAAACAAAAAGGATACCGCTGCTTCCCCTAACGCAAAACGTCTATAATTTGCAAATATAGAGTAAAGTTTTCAAATTTATAACGGAATAATTTGTGGATATTGAAAGCTTAAACAATTATTTGTATTTTTGTAAAAAAATTAGTTATGCCTAAAATAGGTTCAATAGTATTACCCGAATTTCCATTATTACTCGCACCAATGGAAGACGTGAGCGATCCGCCTTTTAGACGCTTGTGTAAAATGCATGGTGCAGACCTTATGTATTCGGAGTTTATATCATCAGAAGGATTAATTCGTGACGCCATAAAAAGCCGTCAAAAATTAGACATTTTTGATTATGAACGACCTGTAGGTATTCAAATTTTTGGAGGAGACGAAGAGGCTATGGCAATAAGTGCCTCAATAGTAGAATCGGTTCAACCCGATTTGGTTGATATTAACTTTGGTTGCCCCGTAAAAAAAGTAGTAAGCAAAGGCGCTGGTGCTGGAGTTTTAAAGGATGTCGATTTAATGATTCGTTTAACTAAAGCCGTTATAAAAAGTACCTCACTACCAGTTACTGTAAAAACCCGTTTGGGTTGGGATGACGATTCTATAAATATAGACGAAGTTGCCGAAAGACTTCAAGATATTGGCGTACAAGCCTTATCTATA
>CBFIIG010000108.1:0-5763 GCA_965662615.1 Flavobacterium sp. | reverse complement strand
ATTACTTTGGCTTTTAGCCCTGATGGAAGCGGCATCCTTTGCCTTTTTTTGGCAAAGATAAAGCGTACAGCAGGACTGTCTTTACTAAAAATGCCTGTTTTTGGCTGCTTCTAAACTAAAGTTTTAAACTGTTGTAAAAAGCGAACGTCGTTTTCGTAAAACATACGAATGTCGCCAATTTGATACAACAACATGGCAATTCGCTCTACTCCCATTCCAAAGGCGAAACCAGTGTGCTCGTCTGGGTCTATGCCGCAATTTTTAAGTACATTAGGATCTACCATTCCGCAACCTCCAATTTCTAACCAGCCTGTTCCTTTGGTAATTTTATAATCGGTTTCGGTTTTTAAACCCCAATAAATATCAATTTCGGCACTTGGCTCTGTAAACGGAAAATAAGAGGGTCTAAGGCGTATTTTACTTTTGCCAAACATTTCTTTAGTAAAGTACAAAAGCGTTTGTTTTAGGTCGGCAAAAGACACGTCTTTGTCTATGTAAAGCCCTTCTACTTGATGAAAAATACAGTGCGAACGGGCCGAAATGGCTTCGTTACGAAACACACGTCCTGGCGAAATGGTGCGAATGGGTGGTTTGTTGTTTTCCATATAACGCACTTGTACAGACGAAGTGTGTGTACGCAAAAGCACGTCGGGTTGGGTTTGTATAAAAAAGGTGTCTTGCATGTCGCGTGCCGGATGGTATTCTGGCAGGTTTAATGCAGTAAAGTTATGCCAGTCGTCTTCTATTTCTGGTCCTTCGGACACGTTAAAACCTATACTAGAAAAAATATCTATAATTTGGTTTTTTACCAAAGATATTGGGTGACGTGAACCAAGTTTAAACGGTTCTGATGGGCGTGTTAAATCGCCAAAAACACCAGCAGATTCGGCTTTGTTTTCCAACTGTTCTGTAATGCTTTTTACCTTTTCTTCGGCAGCTGTTTTTAACTGATTGATTACTTGACCAAACTCTTTTTTTTGTTCGTTTGGTACGGTTTTAAATTGAGCAAAAAAGTCTTTTAAAAGTCCTTTACTTCCTAAATATTCTATACGGAAGGCTTCCAATTCGTTTGCGTTTGCAGTAGAAAATTGGTTTACTTTTTCTATTTGTTCTTTTATTTTTTCAATCATAATGGCTGCTTATAAAGGGGCAAATTTACTAAATTTGTTTGAGTAATGGTAGTGTTTCTTCGTTTGCAATTATTCTATATAACCGCTTTCTACAAAATAGGTTACAATGGCGTCTTTCATTAAAACCGATTGTTCACCTGCTTTAAGTGGTGGTAATTGCTCTTTTACGGTATAATGTGGCCAACCTTCGGCGTCAAAATAATCGAACTCATAGTAACCATAAGGCTCTAAAAGTCTGCAAATGGCAATGTGCATAAGGTTTACTTTTTCGTCTTTTTTAAAAGTACGTTTTAGCTGACCCAATTCTTGTAAGCCAATTAGATAGATAATGCCATCTAAATCGAGGTCTTCGCCTTCTGAAAATTGAGCCGTTAGTTTTTTAACTACGGTTTCCCAACGTTGTTTGAGTTGTTCGTCTCTTGACATTTATACTGAATTATTTTCCGTTTATCGGCAAAGATACGCCTGAAAAATGGGAGATAAAATAAAAGACCTATATTTGTTTTTAAAGTTATAAACTATGGTTATTATTGATATTATTTTTGGTGCTTTACTTTGTTGGGCACTTTATAAAGGCATTAAAAACGGGCTTTTTGTAGAATTAGGTGGTTTAATTGCACTTATTGCAGGTGTTTATTTTGCTTTAAAATTTTCTAATCAGGTGGGTGCTTGGTTACAAGAACAGGTAAGCTGGAACGAAAAATATGTTTCGGTTGTAGCTTTTGCAATTACTTTTATTGCAGTTGTTTTCGGTGTTCGCCTTTTGGCAAAGTTACTCACTAAAATAGTTGATTTTGCCTTTTTAGGCTGGATCAACAAATTGGCTGGTGGTGTTTTTTCTATGCTTAAAACGGTACTTATTTTAAGTGTTTTAATTGTGTTTTTTGAAAAAATAAACGACGACAATTGGCTCTTAAAGCAAGAAACAATAGACGAATCGGTTTTATATAGCCCAACCAAAGAAGTAGCTGCTTTTATTTATCCCGAATTAGAGAAATGGTACGAAGAGCTTAAAACATTTAAAGCACAAAAAAAGAGCAGTGAATAACTGCTCTTTTTTTTATTGAATTTAAACTTATTAAAAACCGTAGTTTACTCCTACTCCAATTACTTGGCGTGTTTGTAAATCTCTTAAAGCATTATCATCGTAAATTGCTTGGAAAGCAAAGTTGGTAGATAAATACTTGTTTACTTTTAAAACAATGTTTAATTGATAATCAACGTCTACATTTTGTGGATCTTCTAAATAGTTAGAATATAAGTTTAAAATATTTTCGAAAGTTACATTAGCCATTAGATCAAACTTATAGTAAGCTCCTAATGAAGCTCCAAGCTCATAACGAGTTGTTTTTCCTTGTTCGACACCAAAAGAAGAACCAAACTCTGTAAAATGGTCGTGTACAACAATTAACTTAGACGTTGCTGGTGCAATGTTTACTTTTAAATTATCCGATTTTTTCCATAACATACCCGGACCTACTTGTAAATAGGCAGGTGAGAAAAAGTGAGATACTTTAACCGTTTGAGTATCTGGATCTAAACCTGTATCCATTTGTGTTTTAAAGTTTAAAAAGGCAGAATAAAACCAATGTCCTTTTGCTTTTTTACCGTAAAGTGAGTTGAACTCTATACGGTCGTCTGTTTTTTGAGTATTAACATCTTTAAGTTTTGTTAAACCATAAGCTACAATAAGTTTATTGTCCCAGTTTACGTTACCTGCTTTATAGTTAAAATCGTAGTTCGCTCCTATGTTACCAGACATGTTGCTTTGTCCACCAGCTAACCAGTTATTAAAAGTAGATTGATTGGCTAAAAAACTAAAGTTACCTCCTTTTGTCCAGCCTTGTTTTTCTTCTGTAGTTTCTTGAGCAAATGCAAAAGAGGTACATAATACTAATGCGAGTACTGTTTTTTTCATTTTATTTTATTTGAGTTATTTTATTGGCACAAAGATACTATTTTGATAAAAAAGCAATAAAATCTCGGATAAAGGTCTATTTTTTGGCTTTAAACAGCGGAACAGCCGAGCAAGCTTCACCAAACATGATGCTTTTAGCTAAAGGAATTAAATACTGAATGGCAAGTGTATATACTTGGTTTGGGACTGGTTTATGTGCACAGCCCTTTAATATTACGGGGGCGTCTTTATAATTAGAAAAATCTAATTTACTTAAGGTTTGCTGATAAAGAGCCGTTATTGCCTCTTGCTTAGTTCCTTGATAAACCGATTTGCAATAAGCAACAGCGTGAGCCGTAACTAAAGCAAATGCCCAAGCTGGTAAAATAGCGTCTGTGCTGCAATACAGTGCCAGGTGTTGGGATTGGTGGCCTTGCCAGTTATACTCTTTTAAAGCGGTTCTAAAATCGCTTTCGCGAAGTAATTGCCCTTCTAAAAGCCAAGCAGAAATATCTAATTCAATTACTTCTTCTTTAGGAAAATAATCTTCTAAATCGAAAACTTGTAATTTGCTTTCTGCTACTCTGTTTTTTATTTCTTCCATACAGAAAAAATTAAAGCATTCCCAGTTCTAGTTTTGCTTCTTCGCTCATTAAATCTTTGCTCCATGGCGGGTCAAAAGTAATTTCAACTTCAGCAGATTTTACAGTGTCTATAGAACGTATTTTTTCTTCTACCTCTTGCGGTAACGATTCTGCTACTGGACAGTTTGGCGAAGTTAGTGTCATTAACACTTTTACCTCGTTGTCTTCGTTAATCATTACATCGTAAATCAATCCTAGTTCATATATATCAACCGGAATTTCGGGATCGTAAATGGTTTTTAGGGTTTTAACTACGTCTTCACCTAGGTTTATTGTATCGTCAAAAGTTTCCATTGGGTTTAATTTAGTTGGGTTTGAAAGGCAAGTGCAAACATTTTTATTTGCTTAATCATAGATACTAGTCCGTTTGCTCTGGTAGGAGACAAATGTTCTTTTAAACCAATTTCGTCTATAAAATTAGTATTGGCATCTAATATTGCTTGTGGTGTTTGATGCGAAAAAGTGCGTATTAAAACCGCAATTATTCCTTTTGTAAGTATGGCGTCGCTATCGGCAGTAAAAACAACTTTATTGTCTTCTACCTTTGCATCTACCCATACTTTAGACTGGCATCCTTTTATAGTGTTTTGATCTGTTTTTGCATTTTCGTCAATTAAAGGAAGGGTTTTTCCCAACTCTATAATGTATTCGTAACGCTGCATCCAGTCGTCAAACATAGAAAATTCATCTACAATTTCGTTTTGAATTTCTTGTATTGTCATATTATTTTTGTGCTTTAATCAAAATGGTTTCGTTTTCGTCTAAAAAGTGTAATTCACCTTGAACCAAAACCAATTGAGTGGTTTTACTTATTGCAGAAAGTAACGCGTTTTCGGTTTTAGACATGTCTTCACAATATCTTTTTGTTACTCGCATATATGAAAATTTTACTTGTTTTTCATTCGTCTCAAAAGAACCACCATACGTATTACAACCTGTGTATCCGCTAATTTTATCATTAGCAATTAAGGCTGTCAACTTTCCGCTTTCTACGTTTTCACCGTTTACTTCTACCACTTTAAATTCGCCGTCTAATGATGGTTTTGATGTTTCCATTTTACCTTCAATAAACTTAATTAGTGCACTAATTTCTTTTGGTGGTGTTCCTCTGTCGAAACCTTGAGTATGATATACTTCTCCTCCATTTTCCACGGTTAAATCTGCAAACATAGCACCGTCAAAAGTATGCTTGTTTGTTTCTCCTTTTAAATTGGCTAAGTTTTTTAAATCTACTTTAGAAAAAAGACTTACTAGCTCTTTCCATTCGCTTGCTGTTAATTCCACTTTTTGCGGCTTTGTGTCGCGGTTGTGTTGCACCATAAAAGCATCTTTAGTTATAGTTGCTAATTTGTATGCACCACGTGTAGAAAGTTCATATTTTATGGTACTGTCTTTAATGTCTGAACACCCTTTGGCTAAAAATAGCGAGAAAA
Source organism: Flavobacterium sp. (assembly GCA_965662615.1). GTDB lineage: Bacteria > Bacteroidota > Bacteroidia > Flavobacteriales > Flavobacteriaceae > Flavobacterium. Next base: position 659 of record CBFIIG010000108.1, on the reverse strand, counting down.
ATAATGCGGTAAAAATCTTCATTTTGTTTTATTTTTTTAGATTAACATGTTTTTTGCGCGAATTAGGGCTTCTACAAATATATCAATTTCTTCTTTAGTATTATAAAATGCAAAACTGGCTCTTATAGTTCCTGGAATACAAAAATAATCCATTATGGGTTGAGCGCAATGATGTCCTGTTCTTACGGCTATTCCTAGTTTATCTATAATCGTGCCAATATCGTAAGGGTGAATGCCTTTTATATTAAACGAAATAACGGCTGTTTTTTCTTTAAGGTTGGTAGGTCCATAAATTTCTAAATCGTCTATGGCTAAAAGTTTGGCTGTTGCATACACCAAGAGTTCGTTTTCTTGTTTTGCAATAGCGTTAAAACCTATGCTGTGCATGTAGTCAATTGCTGCTCCAAATGCAATTCCTCCACAAATATTTGGCGTTCCTGCTTCAAATTTATGAGGTAAACCAGCATAAGTAGTTTTCTCAAAAGAAACAGTTGCAATCATTTCTCCACCGCCTTTATAGGGTTGCATTTTATTAAGCCAATCTTCTTTACCGTACAACATTCCAACACCTGTTGGGCCGCATATTTTATGTGCAGAGCAAATGTAAAAATCACAATTTAATGCCTGAACATCTGGTTGTAAATGCGGAACGGCTTGTG
>CBFIIG010000107.1:0-5770 GCA_965662615.1 Flavobacterium sp. | reverse complement strand
AATAAACAAAGTATTTGCAGGCGTTGGCAAACCAATAAAAGAATTGGCTTGGCGGGTGTCTATATTAAAATTTGCCAATCTGTAGCCCGAAGCCACCGAAATTACAAATCCTAAAAAGGGAATAATGCCCATATAAAAGTTTTCGCTAGATAAATTATAACTGTACGATTGTGTAATTTGCTCTAACAATTTAAACATAACAACTCCTGGCACTACTCCGCTAGTTACCATGTCTGCCATAGAATCTAACTGAACGCCTAAAGGACCTGCAACATTAAATTTACGTGCTAAAAAACCGTCCCAAAAATCTAAAAATATACCAATACAAACCCAAAGAAATGTCATTTGTATGTTATTGTCGAAAGCGTAAACCAAAGCAATTAAACCAGCGGTAAGATTACCAAGAGTAATGGCATTTGGAATGTGTTTTTTTATATTCATGCTGTATTATTTAAAAGAAGCCTAAAGTTTGTTTCTAGCCCTGATGGAAGCGGCATCCTCTGCGGAGCAGAGATACAGCGGACAGCAGGAAAATGATATAAAAGAAGCCTGCTGTTTGGCTTCTAATTTAAAGCAAATATAATACAATAAGTTACCATTTATTGAGTTTACTTATTAAGATTTTTATACGATATTTGTAAAAAATAGATTTTGAAGTTAAATTTCACTCTTTTGTTATTCATTTTATCCTCAATTTGTTGGGGACAAACCGTGCGTAAATACTCGAATGCCTTTATGGATATTGGGGTTGATGCCGCAGCGCTAGGAATGAGCGGCGCCGTAACCGCCCAAGTGGACGATGTAACGGCAGGCTACTGGAATCCGGCGGGTTTATTGGCGGTAGAAGACAAAGAAGTGGCTTTAATGCATGCAAATTATTTTGCCAATATTGCTCAGTTTGACTATGTTGGATTTGCCAAAAAAATAGATCACAGGAGTGCTTTTGGAGTTTCTGTAATTCGATTTGGTGTTGATGATATTTTAAATACTACGCAACTTATAGACAGCCAAGGAAATATAGATTACACACGTATTTCGCTTTTTAATGCGGCTGATTATGCCTTTTTGGTTTCGTATGCACGAAGTTTGCCTTTAGACGGATTGAATTATGGTGTAAACGCGAAGGTAATTCGCCGTACGATTGGGGATTTTGCCAATTCGTGGGGATTTGGTTTGGATTTTGGTTTGCAATTTAAGAGTAGAAACGACTGGAAAATGGGAGTTATGATTCGTGATATTACAACTACGTATAATGTGTGGACTATTAACGAAGAAGCTTACGCCGATGTGCAAAATGCGATTCCGGGTGAGAACACAGAATTACCAGAAACTACAGAAATAACAGCTCCGAAAGCGCAAATTGGTTTGGCTAAAAAATGGATTATTCGTTACGATTATAGTTTAGAAGCAGCGACCAATTTAAACATGCAGTTTGCCGAAACCAACGATATTATTAGCACTTCTTTTGCGAGTATTGATCCTGCCTTGGGTTTTGAGTTTGGTTATTTAGACTTGGTGTTTTTACGAGGTGGTGTTGGTAATTTTCAGCAAATTACACAAATAGATAATTCGAGCCGAATTGGTTTTCAACCCAATATAGGTTTGGGTTTTAAATACAAAGGCATTACGGTGGATTATGCTTTAACCGATTTGGGTGATCAAAGTGCTGCTTTATATTCTAATTTGTTTTCACTAAAAATAGATTTTAATGCGTTTTAAATTTCTAAAAGCTGCTGTTTTACTTGTTACTTCGCTTTGTTTTGGACAAGCAAATGTATTAAGCGAAAAAGCACAAATTAGCATTATTACTTGTGGTAACGGAACAGAATCTTACTCAATGTTTGGTCATACCGCCATAAGAGTAAATGATGTAACACAAAGCCTAGATGTGGTTTTTAATTATGGTACGTTCGATTTTGAAACGCCTAATTTTATGCTAAAATTTATAAAAGGTGATTTACAATACTTTGTTTCGGCTTCTCGTTTTGAACATTTTATGGCAAGCTATCAGTACGAAAACCGAAGTGTAACCGAGCAGGTTATTGACTTGCCAAAAGATAAAAAACAGGAACTATATTCTACACTTACCAATCAGCTTTATAACGAAGACCGATTTTATACTTATAAATTTATAGATAATAACTGCACTACTAAAACCAATGTAATTTTAAATTCGGTTTTAGACGAGGAAATACCTTTAACAGTTAAAAGCGAGGAAAATTACAGAGCCGTGCTTTACCCTTATTTAAAAAATAATTATTTTTTAAATTTGGGCATTCAGCTTATTTTTGGAAACCGAGTAGATGATGCCGCAGAAACGCAATTTTTACCACAACAATTTTTTAATTCAATTGAAAAAAGCAAGTATGTTTTAGCCGAAAATAAATTATTTAGCGCTAGAGAAAACGAAAACAAGGCTCCTTTTTGGAATTCACCTGTTGTTTTTTTAGTTGTTTTACTACTTTTGTTTGCCACACTAAACAAATGGGTTCACGTATTGTTTTTTGCAATTGCAGGTCTTTTAGGTGTGTTTTTTACTTCCATTGGTTTGTATTCGTTACATACTGAAGTACTTTGGAATTATAATGTTTTGCTTTTTAATCCCATTATGCTTTATATTGCTTTTTTACTTTTAAAGGATAAAAAACAAAGCTTAAAAATACCACTTCTTATTTATGCTTTTGGTCTGTTGGTTTATTTTGGTTTGATTTTTAAATCGGTAGTGCTGCAAGTTGCGTATCCTATTCTTTTATTGTTTGTTACTCAAACTCTTTTTTACTTTATAAAAAGTATAAAAAAGGCATAAAAAAACCGCTTAAAAATATAAACGGTTTCTGTATTGATTGGCTAAAATTATTAGCTATGATCTGGTTCGTAATATTCTGGAACTATTTGCTTAATAATCTTAATTATGGTTTCTTCATCGTGGTTTCGTGCCGCATAAATTAACTTATCTGTATAAGCTATCATTTCGTCAAAAGAAGGATTAACATCTTGTGCAACCATTATTTTTTGATGGTGCGTAGGTAAGTTTTCAGACGTTTCTGTTAACAATTCTTCATATAATTTTTCACCAGGTCGTAAACCAACAAACTTAATTTCTATGTCGTCCACAGGTTTTTTACCCGAAAGCTGAATCATTTTGTAGGCTAGGTCTAAAATTTTAATAGGCTCTCCCATATCAAAAATATAGATTTCGCCTCCTCTACCCATAGCACCGGCCTCTAAAACTAGCTGACAAGCCTCTGGTATGGTCATAAAATAACGCGTAACTTCTGGGTGCGTTAATGTAACCGGACCACCGGCTTCTATTTGGTTTTTAAACAAACGAACAACTGAACCATTGGAGCCTAATACATTCCCAAAACGAGTCGTTATAAACTTTGTTTTGCTAGTAGCCATATTGGCTCTGTAAAACGACTGCACAAAATGTTCGGCAATGCGTTTTGTAGAACCCATAATATTGGTTGGGTTAACCGCTTTATCGGTAGAGATAAATACAAATTTTTCTGCTTCGTATTTAGCTGCCAATTGAGACACTATTCTTACCCCTAAAACATTTGCAAAAACAGCTTGTCCTCTGTTTTTTTCCATCATAGGTACATGCTTATAAGCTGCTGCATGAAACACATATTCTGGTTTATACTTTGCAAAAACATGTTCCATTTCAGTTTCATCTGTAATATTGGCAACCACAGTAGAAAAAATAGCTTTCGAAATTATTTTGCTAAGCTCTAATTCTATCTCGTGTAATGGTGTTTCTGCCTGATCTAAAACTATTATATGTTTTGGAGCATAACTTGCCAACTGCATCACAATTTCGCTACCAATAGAACCAGCACCACCGGTAACCAGTACTACTTTATCTTGAACACTATTTACCACATTTTTATTGTCTAAATAAATAGACTGACGTTGTAACAAATCTTCAATTTTAAAACTTCTAATGGCATTTTTAGGTTCTGCGTTTTCATCATCTACACTAGCCACCATCATTCCGTTGTATACTTTGGCATTCTTTTTAAAACTGCTTTCAACAATTAATAGTTTTTCTGCTTTTGTCCATCGGTTATCTGCTATAATAATTGCTTGTGCTGCTGTTTTAGAAAATATCGTTTCCAACCCCCTAGAAAATGGAATTATAGGTAAGTTAAAAATTCTGTTTTTAGATGTTGATGCATCTTTATCTACAAAAGCAACAATATTAAAACGCAATGGTTTTTCTTTTTTTAATGCCTGAACCAATGAAATCGAATTGACACTGTTCCCAAAAACTATAGTATTTGGAATATTTTTTCGGCTTCCATTTTTGTATAAACTTTCAAAAATAGTTTTAACTCCAATTCTAAAAAGAAGCAAAAATGTAAAAATCCACAAGGCATTAAAAATCAATGCTCCATTCATGAAAATTTTAGCTTCTAAAATATAAAATTGAGCATAATCAATTATTAACAGAGCAATAGTTGCAGAGCAAACTGCGTATAACAAACGAATTGCATCATGAAAAGTAGAGTGTCTTATTAAACCCGAAAATGTTTTGAAAAAAGTAAAAGCTAAGGCAAAAGCTCCTGTTTTTATAATTAGTTTAGTAATCTCGGAAAAGTGACCATTGCAATTAACGCCTAAATAATGCAGTACAATTTCATTAATTTGTATGGCAAAAACGACTAAAAACAGATCAATATAGAGAATAAACCAACGCGGCATATAATCCATATTTTCAAGATTCCACTTTTTAAGTAAGTATTTTAATCTGCGCATTAAGTAAATAAAGGTTTAATTTATCATGTAAAATTAAGTTAATAAATTGATTTTAAAAAAAATACTTTGATTTTGTTTTTTGTAGGTTAACCCAAAACATTCTTCTCTTTCACCAATCCGATTAGGTATTTACCATAACCCGATTTTATAAGTGGTTGTGCAATTTCAATTAGCTGTTCTTTTGTTATAAAGCCCTGACGCCAAGCAATTTCTTCTATACATCCTACTTTTAAGCCTTGTCGCTCTTCTAAAACCTGAACAAATTGTCCTGCTTGCATTAAACTATTGAACGTACCCGTATCTAACCATGCCGTTCCTCTACTTAATATACCTACTTTCAGTTTTCCTTTTTCTAAATATACCTTGTTTACATCGGTAATTTCGTATTCGCCGCGTGCACTTGGTTTGATGTTTTTAGCGATCTCAACTACCGAATTATCATAAAAATATAAACCCGGTACTGCAAAATTCGATTTCGGTTCAGTTGGTTTTTCTTCAATAGAAAGGGCATTTAAATTTTTGTCAAAATCTACTACGCCGTATCGCTCCGGATCGGAAACGTGGTAGGCAAAAACCACCCCGCCGTCTGGTTTTGTATTGGAGCGCAATAGCTCTTGCATATTAGCACCAAAAAATATATTATCGCCTAAAACCAAAGCTACGTCGTCGTTACCAATAAACTCTTCTCCAATTACAAAAGCTTGGGCCAATCCGTTTGGAATTACCTGTTCTGCATAACTGAATTTACACCCTAAAGCCGATCCGTCGCCTAATAATTTTTTAAAGTTAGGTAAATCGTGTGGAGTAGATATAATAAGTACCTCGTTTATACCTGCCATCATTAAAGTAGAAAGCGGATAATAAATCATGGGTTTATCATATACAGGCATCATTTGTTTACTCATTGCTAATGTTAACGGATGTAAACGTGTACCTGATCCTCCTGCTAAAATAATTCCTTTCATAATTTTATATTCTAATAAGTGTATTTAAATTTAATTTATTTTTC
>CBFIIG010000106.1:0-5783 GCA_965662615.1 Flavobacterium sp. | reverse complement strand
CAAAAGGCAGAATTATATCGGCTTCGCAGCTTTTAGAACGCTTTTTATTTGATGCCAAAAAACAATACGATTTTGTAGAAAAATTATCTGGTGGCGAGCTAAAACGTTTGTACTTATGTACTGTTCTTATCCAAAATCCTAATTTTTTAATTTTAGATGAGCCAACAAACGATTTAGACATTGTTACATTAAATGTTTTAGAAAGTTTTTTACTCGATTTCCCAGGAAACTTATTGGTTGTTTCTCACGACCGTTATTTTATGGATAAAATTGTAGATCACCTTTTTGTATTTAGAGGCGAAGGTGAAGTAGAAGATTTTCCAGGAAATTATTCAGATTTTAGAGCTTATGAAGATTCTGCAGAACCGGAAAAAAGTGAACCTAAAGAAAAAAGCAATTGGAAAGAAGAACAAGCAAAACAGAGGGCAGGTTTAGATTTTAATGAGCAAAAGGAGTTTCAGAAAATTGAACGCGAGATTAAAAAATTAGAAGAAGAAAAAGAAAAAATTGAGCAACTTTTTGCACAAGGAAAAGTAGCTGATGATAAAATAGAAAGCACTTCTTTTGAACTTGAAAAAGTAATAAAACAATTAGAAGAAAAAGAAGAACGCTGGTTTGAATTGAGTTCTAAAATGGAGTAAATGCTAGGTTTAAGTTACATTATATTTTTACACAAAAGTACCAACGAACACGGTGTACATTCGCCTTTTGTATACGATTTACTTACTAAAGGAATTTATTCTAAAAATAAAACTACTAACAATAGTAACATTATTTTAAAAAACAAAAAGGCTAACGCTTTATGGCATAAAATAGCTGACTATTTTCAGTTTAAAAACAATAATGCAAACTTGTTAGATTATATTTTTATACAACCCAAAGAAACACTAGAAACGCAATTGCAATTGGGAGATAATAATTGCTGTTTTATTTTTAAAAACCCATACAAAAACAGAGAACAATTAAATAAATGGAACCAGCTTGTGCAAAATCCGCAATTGCATGTTACCATAGACTTATACTACTTGGGATTAGCGTTTAAAAGACCGCAACAACAAAAAGAACATTTTGTATTAGCACCAAGCAAAACCATTTCGGCTTTTTTATTCGAAAAATTAAAGGTTTAATCTGTAACAAAACCTTTGCTTTATCTACTTATTTGTAGCATTAAAAAGTAAAACAACTATTCTTATGGCTCAACCTATTATACAAATTACCAACATTAAAAGAGATTTCCCATTAGGAAACGAGATTGTTCATGTATTAAAAGGCATTGATTTAACCATAAACAAAGGCGAATATGTGGCTTTAATGGGGCCTTCGGGTTCGGGTAAATCTACTCTTATGAACCTTTTGGGTTGTTTAGACACACCAACCTCTGGTGAATATATTTTAAACGGCAAAAAAGTATCGGAAATGCAAGACGATGAGTTGGCAAGCATACGAAACAAGGAAATAGGATTTGTTTTTCAGACCTTTAATTTAATGCCAAGAACAACCGCATTAGACAATGTTGCTTTACCTATGGTTTACGCAGGTAAATCGAAAGCAGAACGCAATGCAAGAGCTACCGAAGTACTAACACAAGTGGCTTTAGACGATAGAATGGATCACAAACCCAATCAGCTTTCGGGAGGACAACGCCAACGTGTTGCCGTAGCCAGAGCCTTGGTAAATAGTCCTTCTATTATTTTAGCCGATGAACCTACAGGTAACTTAGACAGTAAAACATCTGTAGAAATTATGGCACTTTTTGATGCCATACACGCCAAAGGAAATACCGTAATTTTAGTTACTCACGAAGAAGATATTGCAGAACATGCACACCGTATCATTCGTTTACGAGATGGTGTTATTGAGAGTGATAATATAAAGTAGGCGAAAGTTTTAAAGTCTTAAAGTTATTTAAATAAATTAAATACAATTACAGACCTATTGTTTCTATTGTAAATTCTTTGGTTTTATAACCTTTTAAAAGATTGGGCGATTTTATAAGACTATAACTTAAGGCAGTTGTACCCAGAATAAGTCCTGTAGCTGGTTCTACAGCTAAAACTACAATAAGAGTAAATCCAAGACCAACATACAAAACTCCCACATCGGTTAAAACTGTTGCTATAATTGGGTTCTTTTTTATTTTTTCAATATCGGAAAATGCATACTCTTTACCTTTTAAAAATATAGTATTGGAATCTATAATTTGGAATTTTCCAGACACTTTTTTTCCTTCAGTAGTTTTAATTCTTATCCTTTTTAAATCTTCAATTATAATAACTTTATTATTGGATTTACTCACGATACGAAGTGCTTTTTGTTGACTTAAAACATTATTTACAAATAAGAAAGCGAAAATTAAAAATATATATTTTTTCATTATTATTTATTTTAAAATGATTAACAAAGTTAATTTTTAAATATTTTTTTTATAAAATTATTAATCAAATATAGCTTTTTAAATACAAATATCAACCTAAGTGATTTTAAAATCGTTTAAAATACAGACTTTAAAAGCAAAATATATTAACCTCTAAGACTTTAAACTTTGCTACTTTAGACTTTAATAACTTTATGACATTCCACTTATATTATATACCTTTGACATAAAACCCAATACATGAAAGTTTATACCAAAACAGGAGACAAAGGAAGCACCGCATTATTTGGTGGTACACGCGTCTCTAAGCACCATATACGCATAGAGAGTTACGGCACTTTAGATGAATTAAATTCACATATTGGATTAATTCGTGATCAAGAAATAGATACCAAGTACAAAACCGATTTGGTAAAAATACAACATCATTTATTTACTTTAGGTGCCATTTTAGCCACTCCACCCGAAAAAGAAGTGCTTAAAAACGGTAAACAAAGGTTAAATATTAATCTTGTAACCGAAAATGATATTCTTTTTTTAGAACAAGAAATAGACGAAATGGACAGTCAATTAGCACCAATGACACATTTTGTGCTTCCGGGTGGTCATTCAACCGTGTCATATTGTCACATTGCCCGCTGTGTCTGTCGCAGAGCAGAACGATTAATAGTGCATTTAAATGAAATAGAACCTTTAGAAGCAACTGTTTTAGGCTACATAAACCGTTTGTCTGACTACTTGTTTGTATTGGCACGAAAATTGTCTAAAGATTTACAAGCAGAAGAGGTAAAGTGGATTCCAGAAAAAAAATAAAGTATGGAGTTTTATGTTATTTTTAAGCTTAAAAAAGACATGAGAAAAATAACGTTCTTTAAAATTTAAAAAAACTGCAAAAAAAACTTGATTTATTCAGTTAAAAATTTATTTTTGCAAAAACTAAAATCGATATACAATGTATTGGACATTAGAATTAGCATCTTATTTAAGTGATGCCCCTTGGTCAGCCACCAAAGACGAACTTATCGACTACGCTATTAGAACTGGAGCACCACTAGAAGTTGTGGAAAACTTACAATCTATAGAAGACGAAGGAGAAATTTATGAGTCAATTGAGGAAATTTGGCCAGACTACCCTACCGATGATGATTATCTTTGGAATGAGGATGAATATTAAATTATAACAAAATAACCCAATAAAAGTCTCGACCAGAGACTTTTATTGTTTACATTAACCACCATACAAACCAAACCAGAATGAGTTTAGTTAATTCCATATTAAAAATACTTGTTGGTGATAAATCGCAAAAAGACGTAAAAGCGATTCAGCCATTAGTAAAAAAAGTAAAGTCGTTTGAAGCAGCACTTAGCCAACTTAGCCACGATGAGTTAAGAGGTAAAACTGCAGAATTCAAACAAAAAATAAAAGAAGGTAGAGCTGCATTTGATTCTCAAATAAACGAATTAAAAACAAAAGCGCTAGCAACAGAGGATATAGATACTAGAGAGGATATTTATACAGAAATAGATGCTTTAGAAAATACCGCATACGAAACAACTGAGAAAATTTTAAACGAAATTTTACCCGAAGCTTTTGCAGTTATAAAAGAAACCGCCCGTCGTTTTAAAGAAAACGAAAGCATAACCGTTTCAGCATCTTCTTTAGATTTGGAATTATCTGCTACTAAGCCTTATATTTCAGTTTCTGGAGACCAATCTACTTGGGCAAACTCTTGGGACGCAGCAGGTAAAGCCATTACTTGGGACATGATTCATTATGATGTTCAATTAATTGGTGGTGTGGTTCTACATCAAGGTAAAATTGCCGAAATGCAAACGGGAGAAGGTAAAACGCTTGTAGCTACCTTACCTATGTACCTAAACGCACTTACCGGAAACGGTGTGCATTTGGTTACTGTAAATGACTATTTGGCAAAACGAGACAGTACTTGGAAAGCACCTTTATTTGAGTTTCATGGTTTAACGGTAGATTGTATTGATTTACATAAACCCAATTCTGAAGAAAGAAGAAAAGCCTATAACGCAGACATTACTTACGGAACCAATAACGAGTTTGGTTTCGACTATTTGCGTGACAACATGGCACATGCACCTGAAGATTTAGTGCAACGTAAACATAATTATGCTATTGTAGATGAGGTGGATTCCGTTTTAATTGACGATGCACGTACGCCACTTATTATTTCTGGACCTGTACCACAAGGTGACCGTCATGAGTTTTTAGAACTTAAACCAAGAGTTGAAAGTTTGGTTTCTCTTCAAAGAAAACTAGCCACTGATTGTTTAACAGAAGCTAAAAAACTTTTTAAAGAAGGAAACACTAAAGAAGCTGGTTTTTTCTTATATCGTTCGCACAGAGCATTGCCAAAAAACAAGGCTTTAATTAAATTTTTATCGGAAGATGGCGTAAAACAATTACTTCAAAAAACCGAAAACTTTTATTTACAAGACAACAAAAAAGAAATGCCAAAAATAGATGAGGCACTTTATTTTGTAATAGAAGAAAAAAACAACCAAGTTGAATTAACCGAAACCGGAATTGCTGCTTTATCTAAAGACACAGATAGTAACTTTTTTGTACTACCCGATATTGGAACAGAAATAGCAAAAATTGAACGTAAAGGATTAGAAGTTGAAGCCGAAACAGAACTTAAAGAGACTTTGTTTCAAGATTTCTCTGTAAAATCGGAACGTATTCACACGCTTACTCAATTGCTTAAAGCCTATTCTTTATTCGAAAAAGATACAGAATATGTTATCATGGACAATAAAGTAATGATTGTTGATGAGCAAACGGGACGTATAATGGACGGTCGTCGTTATTCTGACGGATTGCATCAAGCTATTGAAGCTAAAGAAAACGTGAAAATTGAAGCGGCAACTCAAACATTTGCAACGGTAACTTTGCAAAACTATTTTAGAATGTACAATAAACTGTCGGGAATGACAGGTACAGCCGTTACAGAAGCAGGTGAGTTTTGGGAAATTTACAAACTAGATGTTGTAGAAATTCCAACCAACAGACCCATTGCACGTAAAGATAAAGAAGATTTAGTGTACCGTTCAGTTAGAGAAAAATTTAATGCGGTTATAGAAGATGTTGTGGAACTTTCTAAAGCAGGAAGACCGGTTCTTATTGGAACAACATCTGTAGAGATATCAGAATTGCTTAGCCGAATGCTTAAAATAAGAAGCATTAACCATAACGTTTTAAATGCAAAAATGCACAAAAGCGAGGCAGAAATAGTTGCCGAAGCGGGTAAACCAGGCGTTGTTACAATTGCAACCAATATGGCGGGTCGTGGTACAGATATTAAGCTAAGCGCCGAAGTTAAAAAAGCGGGTGGTTTAGCCATTATTGGAACAGAACGACACGATTCTAGACGTGTTG
>CBFIIG010000105.1:0-5784 GCA_965662615.1 Flavobacterium sp. | reverse complement strand
AGAGGAATTAATAAAAAATATTGTTCAAGTAGAAATTAACCGACTTTCATTAATTAGTTCTAAAGTAGACTCTATTGAAAAATTAGTCGCTGATTTTCTAAAACTATACGATACAATTAATGAGGTTTTAGGTGGTTTAACAATAACAAGAATTGGTTGTAGAATTCAAGGAACTTATAAAACCAAATCGACTGAATTTGATAAGATTCTTGAAAACTTCAAGAGTTCTTTTCCAACTCAAATTTTTCTAGAAAACTTTCCTACAAATGATTTAAGACTACAAATAGTTTACCAAAACGGAACGTATCATATTGGTCCAGTTAAAGAAGATGACAATTTTTTAATTCGAGAATTTAAGAATCCTGACAGAAATAATTCTGTTGGTATTGCAATAGACACAGATAATTATTTACTTAAAACAGGTGGTAATGACATCAGTAGTAAAACCAAAATTAAAGATGTAATTACAGCTTCACTTGCTGTTGAAAAATCCTTAGTTGAAAATTTAAAGGATTTTTAGAAATGGCTAGAGATAATAAGAAAAAGAAATTTATTTCACAAAAAAAAGATGATTATGACTTAAAAAGTAGTCTTGGTAAACTAAACCAACATAAGGCTCTACCAAGTTCAGAAACTTCTACAGATTTTGAAATAAATAAATCTCAATCAAGCAATATTAATCAGACCAATTTAAATCAAAATTTGAGTTCGGAAACTGCTACGATTTATTTTAAACTTAACGAAAGTTTTAATTCTCGTTACGATACACTTAACGATAGCATAAAAAATGTTAACGATAAAATTTCAGATTCTAATTCAACTTTAAGACAAGAACTAGAAGGTAAAATAGATTCAAAATTAGATACTAAATTTTTTCTTTGGACAATCGGTGCATTAGTTTTAATAACAACATTAATTTTTACTCTTTCTTACTCAAATTTGGTTTCTGAAACAAAGGAAAATTCTAATTCAGTAAAATCATTAGAAAAAGACTTAGAAAAACAAAATGATGAAATAAAAGATATTGAAAAGGACATTGAAAAAGTTGAAAAAAAACAGAACGATTTAGAAATTGAAATAATTAAAAACAAGAAATAAATACTGTGGGCAACACCGTATAAAATTAATTGCTGGTAAAAGCCTACTTACGAAAGTCCTTGCAAACTTTCTATCCGTGATTTATTTGCTAACTTTAGTGCTTAAACCACGCAACTAATCTTATACAACACGTTAGTAAAAAATTTGACCCGTCCTAAATAAAGGCTACATAATTTTAACCATTATGTACAGAAGCTACAAAGTTATTTCGCCTTACAGTGAAGCTTTTAAAATAAATATATCAGTAAAATAATAAACTATTAAAAACAATATATTATGAAAAAATCATTATTTCTTTTAGCTATTGTGTGCACTTTATCAACTACAAATATTAATGCTCAAATTAGTGTGCAAGAAAACTCTATGTGGTGTTGGGCTTCTTGTATTCAGAGTTCATTGTATCAGGCAAATGTAAATCAGTCACAAGCAGCAATTGTTTTAAGGTTAACAGGTTGGCCGCAAAACCGACCCGCAAGTATAGATGAAGTTATTTCTATTTTACATTCCTATAATTTTAGAGCTTGGTCTGTAAATCAACCTGCTAATCCGCAACAGTTATATAATACTTTAACCAGCGGTTGGAAGTTAATTGCATTTGTAAACCCTTCTAACAACCCAAGTGTAGGTCATTTTATTATGTTACAAGGTATATCGCCAAACGGCTATGTAGTTGTTAGCGATCCTGCTGATGGTAGAACCTACGAACAAGATGTTAGAACCTTATATTTTAGATGGAATTGGAGCAGATCTATAGTTGTAGGAACTCCGTTTAATTAAAGAAAGTTTTGTTTTATTTCTACTTGTGTTTATAAGATATACCATATAATTAATTGTTTTATAAATAAAGTTATATAAATTTGCCCTGTATAAAAAGTCATATATTAATTTTAAAAAAAGTTAAAAACACTCGAATGAAAATTATTAAAATCACACATCTACTTATCGGTATTTCACTATTATCGAGTTGCGCGTCAGGTTATAAAATGATTGAACCTGAAAACATTAATTATATTTCTTCAAATGAAACTAATAATGTTGTGTTTCAATACAAATACGACTTATTAGATAATAAATATGCAAAAAAAGAACTTAAAAAAGAGGTTAAACTTGTTGCAATTAAAATAACAAATAACTCGGGAAAAGATATAATGTTTGGTAAAGAAGCAAAGCTTACTTACGAAAATGGTCAGGAAATTTATGTTATGGATAAAGATAAAGTGTATAAATTACTAAAGCAAAGTCCAGCATCTTATTTATGGTATTTATTATTAACTCCAGTAAATTTATATACTTCTAAGCCTAGTCCTAACGGGTACCAACAAGAAACTAGTTCAACACCTATAGGTTTAATTTTAGGGCCTGGTTTAGCTGGTGGAAATATGATTGCAGCCAGTTCTGCAAACAATAAATTTAAAGAGGAATTGTTTGAGTATAATATGATTGGAACTGTTATTAAAAATGGAGAAACTAAATATGGTTTAATTGGAATTGAAACAGATTCTTTTGATTCTTTGAAATTAAAAATTGAATAATAATCATTTTTCTTTCCATAAAAAATGCCCCAAATGGTTTTACTTTTTGGGGTATTTTTAATTGCTCTTTATTTCTATTCCTAACTCTAAAAATTAGGCGATAAATCGTATTTACTATAAAAAGTGTCTAGTTCGTGTAATACTTCATCTTCGGTATCTACTAATTTAATTAAGTCCATATCTTTTGGGCTTATGTTGCTGTATTTGTCTAAAAGTGTTGTTTTTATCCAATCCATTAATCCGCCCCAAAATTCAGTTCCCACTAATATAATTGGAAAAGTGGCAATTTTTTTGGTTTGTATTAGTGTTATAGCTTCAAAAAGTTCGTCTAATGTACCAAAGCCACCTGGCATTACCACAAAACCTTGCGAGTATTTCATAAACATTACTTTGCGCACAAAAAAGTAATCGAAGTTTAGGTTTTTATCAGTGTCAATATAAGGGTTAAAATGCTGCTCAAAAGGCAATTCTATATTTAAACCTACAGAAGTTCCGCCACCGTAATGCGCTCCTTTGTTTCCTGCTTCCATTATACCAGGACCACCACCTGTAATTACACCGTAATTGGCTTTACTAATTTTGTAGGCAATTTTTTCGGCTAATAGATAATATTTGTCATCTTTTGGGGTACGTGCCGATCCAAATATAGAAACACAAGGCCCAATTCTAGCCATGTTTTCGTAACCATTTACAAACTCTGCCATTATTTTAAAAATAGCCCAAGAGTCATTGGTTTTTATTTCGTTCCACGTTTTTTGTTTAAACTTATCGTGTATTCTGTGGTCTTCGTTTTCGTATTCCATATTTTTATTTTTTAAATAAGTTCCTTCTTTAAAAACTGAGCGGTATAACTTTTTTTGTTTTTTATTATTTCTTCGGGTGTTCCTTTGGCAACCAATTCGCCGCCACCTTTTCCGCCTTCGTAACCAATATCTATAATATAATCGGCTAGTTTTACCACATCTAAATTATGTTCTATAATTACAATGGTGTTGCCTTTGTTTACTAATTTCTGAATTACGTCCATAAGTACTTTAATGTCTTCAAAATGCAAACCAGTTGTTGGTTCGTCTAAGATATAAAAAGTATTTCCGGTATCCTTTTTAGACAGTTCAGCGGCTAGTTTTATACGTTGTGCTTCACCACCCGATAATGTTGTGCTTTGTTGCCCTAAAGTAATATAACCTAAACCAACCTCTTTTATGGTTTTAAGTTTACGGTAAATTTTAGGTATGTTTTCAAAGAAATCCACGGCTTCGTCTACCGTCATGTTTAAAATATCCGAAATGGATTTTGCTTTATACCTAATTTCTAATGTTTCTCTATTAAAACGTTTTCCTTGGCAGGTTTCACATTCTACATAAACATCGGGTAAAAAACTCATTTCTATGGTTCGAACTCCCGATCCTTCGCAGGTATCGCAACGTCCTCCAGATACGTTAAAACTAAATCGCCCTGGTTTATAACCGCGTATCATGGCTTCGGGCGTCATGGTATAAAGTTTTCGTATTTCAGACCATACATCGGTATATGTAGCGGGGTTAGAGCGTGGCGTTCTTCCAATCGGACTTTGGTCTATATCTATTACTTTGTCAATATGCTCTAAACCTTCAATTTTTTTGTAGGGTTGAGGTACTTTTACACCATTATAAATATGAGCGTTTAAAATAGGGTAGAGGGTTTCGTTTATTAAAGTCGATTTTCCACTTCCCGAAACACCTGTAACACAAATTAATGTACCTAAAGGGAAATCAACATCTACATTTTTAAGGTTATTTCCGCTAGCTCCTTTAAGTGTAATTTTTTTACCGTTGCCCGTTCTTCGTTCTGTTGGAATTTCAATTTTCAAGTTTCCGTTCATGTATTGAGCGGTAATGGTATTTTCTTTTAAAAGCTGTTTTGGAGTTCCTTCGCTAATAATTTGTCCGCCAAAACGTCCTGCCTTTGGTCCAATATCAATTACATGGTCGGCACGCTCTATCATGTCTTTGTCGTGTTCTACCACAATAACCGAATTACCAATGTCTCTCAATTTTTCTAAAGACATAATTAGCTTTTCGTTATCGCGCTGGTGCAAACCAATACTTGGTTCGTCTAAAATATAAAGCACACCCACCAATTGCGACCCAATTTGTGTTGCTAGTCTTATACGTTGTGCTTCGCCACCAGACAAGCTTTTAGAACTTCGGTTTAATGATAAATAATCTAATCCTACATCTAATAAAAACGAAAGACGTGTTATAATTTCTTTATTTATTTCTTTGGCAATAGCCAATTGTTTGGCGCTTAATTTTTTGTCTAAAATTAAAAACCAATCGTAAATTTCTCTAATATCCATAAGTGCCAATTCACCTATGTTTTTATCGTTTATTTTATAATTTAAAGATTCAATACGCAGTCGGCTACCATTACATACAGCGCATTGGTTTTCGTCCATAAACTCTTTCGCCCAACGTTTAATGCTTGCAGTTGCGTTTTCGTCGTATTGGTTTTTTATAAAATTACTTATTCCTTCAAAATCAATTTTATAATCTTTGGTAATTCCCATTACTTTAGACTCTATGGAGAACTTTTCGTTACCACCATTTAAAATCATATCTAACGCTTCGGCAGGAATATCTTCTATAGCATCGGTTATTTTAAAGCCATATTTTTCGCCAATGTATTCTATTTGTTTAAAAATCCACGAATTTTTATAATCGCCCAAAGGAGCAAATCCACCTTTTTTTATGGTTACTTTTTTGTTCGGAATAATCTTATCTATATTTACTTCGTGCACACTACCAATACCGTTACAAGTACTACAAGCTCCTTTTGGGGAGTTAAACGAAAAGTTGTTAGGTTCTGGGTTTGGGTAGGAAATGCCCGAAGTTGGACACATTAAGTTTCTACTAAAAAAACGGGCTGTTTTACTTTCTTGTTCTAAAACCATCAAAACATCTTCGCCATGATACATAGCGGTATTAATGCTTTCGTTTAAACGTTTAAGAGTGTCTTCTTGTTGGTCAACCGCCAAGCGGTCAATTACAATTTCTATGTCGTGGGTTTTGTATCGGTCCACTTTCATACCTCTTGTAATATCCACTACTACACCGTCAACTCTAACTTTTAAGAAGCCTTGTTTTGCAATTTGTTCAAATAATTCGCGGTAATG
>CBFIIG010000104.1:0-5794 GCA_965662615.1 Flavobacterium sp. | reverse complement strand
ATACTTTATGTAGGTAAGGCTAAAAATATTAGAAAACGAGTAGCTTCGTATTTTAATAAAACTCACGATGTTGCTAAAACAAATGTTTTAGTAAAAAAAATTGTTAGCATAAAACACATTGTGGTTCCCACAGAGAATGACGCTCTTCTTTTAGAAAATAATTTAATTAAAAAACTGCAACCGCGTTATAATGTTTTATTAAAAGACGATAAAAGTTATCCTTGGATTTGTATTAAAAACGAGGCGTTTCCAAGGGTTTTTTCTACTCGAAGACTAATAAAAGACGGCTCGGATTATTTTGGACCTTACACCAGTTTAAAAACGGTTTACACGCTTTTAGATTTAATAAAAGAATTGTACCCGTTAAGAACTTGCAAGCACGATTTATCGCCACAAAACATAAAAACGGGTAAATATAAAGTCTGTTTAGAATACCATATTGGCAATTGTAACGGAGGTTGCGAAGGTTACGAAACGCAACAACATTATCAGGAAAATATTATTGCAATTAAAGAAATTTTAAAAGGTAATTTTAAAGACAGTTTAAAGGATTTTAAAAAACTAATGCTTTCTTATGCCGAAGATATGCAGTTTGAGGAAGCTCAAAAAATTAAAGAAAAAATTACCGTTTTAGAGAATTATCAAGCCAAGTCAACCATTGTTAATCCGAAACTAAATAGCGTTGATGTTTTTTCTATAATTGATGATGAAACCAATGCGTATGTAAACTTTATTCAGGTTTCTCACGGCGCAATAATTAGGTCTCATACTATGGAGCTAAAAAAGAAGCTAAACGAACCTATTGATGAGCTTTTACAAATAGCTATCGTAGAATTACGATTGCGTTTTGGTTTATTAACTCGAGAAGTAATTGTGCCTTTTCCACTTGCTTTACCCGACCATATTAAAGTTACTGTACCTATGTTAGGTGATAAAAAACAGCTTTTAGACTTGTCGATTCGAAATGCGAAGTTTTACAGAATGGATCAGTTAAAGCAAATTAAATTAGTAGATCCAGACAAACACGCCAACCGTATTATGGCACAAATGAAAAAAGATTTGCGTTTGCACGTAGAGCCAAGGCATATTGAGTGTTTTGATAATTCGAACATACAAGGTACAAATCCCGTTGCGGCTTGTGTGGTTTTTAAAGACGGAAAACCAAGTAAAAAAGACTACCGCAATTTTAATATAAAAACCGTAGAAGGACCAGACGATTTTGCATCTATGGAAGAAGTGGTATATCGCAGATACAAGAGGTTAAAAGAAGAAGGGCAACCGCTACCGCAACTTATTATTATAGACGGTGGAAAAGGACAGCTTTCTTCGGCTCTAAAAAGTTTAGACGCTTTAGAGTTAAGAGGTAAAATAGCTATTATTGGTATAGCAAAACGTTTAGAAGAGCTTTTTTATCCAGGCGATTCGGTGCCATTATATTTAGATAAAAAGTCCGAAACCCTAAAGATTATTCAGCAACTGCGAAACGAAGCCCACCGTTTTGGTATCACACACCATCGAGACAAGCGAAGCAAAGCTGCCCTTACAAGTAGTTTAGATAATATTCCAGGTATTGGCGAAAAAACCATGGAAACCTTGTTGAAGCACTTTAAAAGTGTTAAAAGAATTAAAGAAGCCACAGAAAAAGAATTAATTGAAGTAGTAGGGCTTTCAAAAACCAAAAAAATTACCGACTTTTACCATAAAAAGTAATCATTTTTAAAAAATACATTGTTGTTAATTAATCCAAAAAATGTAAAACCGTTTTTAATTTTCCCTTTTTCTATAAAACAAATGGGGTGTTTGCTGTTTCTTGTGTTTACTTCTTGTGTTTTTTCTCAAACCCAAAATAAAAAAATAGGATTGGTGTTAAGTGGCGGTGGTGCAAAAGGTTTAGCGCATATTGGAGTTTTAAAAGAAATAGAAAAAGCAGGTATAAAACTAGACTATATTGCAGGAACAAGTATGGGTGCAATTGTTGGCGGATTATATGCATCGGGTTATACGGCAACACAACTCGATTCTATTTTTAAAACGGTTAATATTGATGCTTTAATGCAAGATTATTCTCCTAGAGAAAACAAACCTTTTTACGAAAAGCAAAACGATGAGTTATACGCTATTTCATTACCTTTTAAAAAATTCAAATTGGGTTTGCCAGCCGGACTTTCCAAAGGACTTTATAACTATAATTTATTTAATAGGCTGTTGTATTCTCAACGTTTCGTGAGGGATTTTTCTAAGCTGCCTATACCTTTTGTTTGTATTGCTACAAATGCCGAAACAGGAGAAGAAGTTCGAATGGAAAATGGAGTTTTGGTAGATGCTATATTTGTAAGTGGTGCTTTACCTACTTTATATAGTCCGGTTACCATAAATAATAAAATGTTGATAGATGGTGGTGTGGTGAACAATTATCCTGTTGATGTGTTAACAGAAAAAGGTATGGATTATATAATTGGTGTAGACGTGCAAGATGCGCTAAAATCCAAAGATCAGCTTACAGATGTTACTGCCGTGCTTTTGCAAATAAGTAATTTTAATACCCAAAAGGCTTTAAAATCAAAAATAGAAAAAACAAATCTTTATATAAAACCAGACATTTCTAATTTTAATGTAATTGATTTTGAAAAAAGTGTAGAGATTATAAAAAAAGGAGAGGAAGCCGCTAAAAAATATAGCTTAGAATTAGAAGAACTGGGCATTATGCACAAAAAACCTAAAATGCAAACCCAAAAGGATTCTTTGTATATTGGTAATATAAGTGTAAATAATTTAGATCAGTTTACACGTGCTTATGTTTTGGGGAAATTGCAATTTAAACCCAATAAAAAAATAGCATTTAACACTTTTGAAAAAGGAATAAGAAATATAAATGCCACTCAAAATTTCCAATCAATTTTATATAATTACAACGAAAACGATAGTTTAAATACGCTTCAATTAAACTTAAGAGAAAACAAAAACAATACTTTTTTAAAGCTTGGACTGCATTACGATGAACTTTTTAAAAGCAGTTTACTGGTTAATTTCACACAAAAAAAAATACTTACAAAAAACGATGTGTTTTCGCTAGATGTAGTTTTTGGTGATAATTTTAGGTACATGGCAAATTATTACATAGACAATGGGTTTTATTGGAGTGTAGGTTTTAGATCAACTTTTACTCGCTTTAACACTAACGTTGCTATTACTTCTACCAACCAAATGCTTGTTGGCGAACCAAATATATATTCTATAAATGTAGATTATAAAGACTGGGCACACCAATTTTATTTACAAACTATTTTATTAGAAAAAGCCGCTTTTGGAATGGGCGCAGAGCTTAAACACCTCAACATATCCACAAACACGTTACAAAACACGCAGCCCGTTTTAGATAATAGCGATTATTTTAATGTGTACGGCTATGTAAATGTTGATACGCAAGATCAAAAATATTTCCCCAAAAAAGGTTTGCTTTTTAATGCCGAATGGAAGTCATATTTATATTCCAGTGATTTTTCTAATTCGTTTAAACCTTTTAGTATTATAAAAGGGAACCTAAAAACTACAAAAAAAATACTTCCTCAAATTACGCTCCAGTTAAATGCAGAAGCAGGAGCTCAAATTGCAAAGAACAGTGTTAATTTTTTCGATTTTTCTTTAGGTGGCTACGGAAATACACCTGTTAATAATTTTAGACCTTTTTTTGGTTATAACTTTATTAGCATAACAACCGACAGTTATTTACAAGCTGGTTTTGTTTTAGACTATGAATTTATAAAGAAAAATCATTTAAACTTTACGGCAAATTTTGCCAATGCAGAAAACAATATGTTTCAAACCACCAACTGGTTTAGCAAACCCACATATAACGGATATGCTTTTGGTTACGGTATAGAAAGTATTTTAGGCCCATTAGAAATAAAACACAGTTGGTCGCCAGAACTTGGTCAGCATTTTACTTGGCTTGCCATTGGCTATGCTTTTTAAAAAATTGGTAGTATAGCTAATTCTCACTATATTCGTTAAAACCTTTTGTTATGAAATTAATTAAAAAAATAGGAATAGGCGTCGTTGTTTTTTTTACAACTGTAATTATTTTACTTTATGTTTTTAATGTAGATTACCTTATTAGAGCCGTAAAAACCATTTATTTAAAAGGCGAAGTAACTGCTTTTTTAGAAGATTATAAAGAATTCCCAAACCGTGAAATTAAAAAAGGAACTGCGCAACCTTGGGCAATTTCAAAAGCTTATAACAAAACAGCTTTAACCCCTGTTTTAGGGCAAACACATAAAGACCTTAGAACGGTTGCTTTTTTAATTATAAAAAACGACAGCCTTTGGCACGAAAGTTATTATGATGGTTTCGATGAAAATAGAGGTTCAAACTCTTTTTCTATGGCAAAAAGCATTATTTCTGCTTGTTTGGGTAAAGCTATAATGGAAGGTAAAATTAAGAGTTTAGATCAAAAAGTAACCGATTTTTATCCCGAATTAAAAGGTAAGTACGCAACAGATGTAACTTTAGGCGATTTGTCTTCTATGGCGTCTGGACTTAGTTGGGAAGAGAAATATTACAGCCCTTTTTCGGTAATTACAAGAGCTTATTTTGACGATGATATTAAAGAGGTAATACTAAAAGAAAGTATTATTGAAAAACCAGGACAATCTTTTAAATACCTTAGTGGAGCTACTCAGTTATTAGCCATGTGTATAGAAAAAGCAACGGGCGAATATTTGTCCGATTATGTGTCTAAACATTTTTGGCAGCCAATGGGTGCAGAAAACACAGCGTTGTGGCAATTAGATCATGCTCCAGATGGTATTGAAAAAGCCTATTGTTGCATTGCTAGTAATGCTAGAGATTTTGCTCGTTTTGGAAAACTCTACAAACAAAACGGAAACTGGAACGGAGAGCAGCTTTTAGATAGTACTTTTGTTAAAAAAAGCGTTTCACCACGTTTTGCTAATAGCCCAGAATATGGTTATGGCTGGTGGATGCATACTATAAACAACAAAGATGTGTTTTACATGCGTGGGCATTTGGGACAATTTGTAATTGTTATTCCCGAAGATGATATTATTGTGGTGCGATTGGGACATTTAAAAGGTTTACAGACCGAAACCGATCCGCATAGTAATGATTTATATACTTATGTAGAAGAAAGTTTAAAAATGGTTAACAATGATTTATAAACTTCAGTTAGATAACATTCTTTTTTTAGACATTGAAACCGTGCCCGAAGTTGAATATTTTGGAGACATGGATGCCGATATGCAGTCCTATTTTGAACAAAAAACAAAATACCAACGCAAAGACGATTTTACAGCCGAAGAATTTTATGATAGAGCCGGAATTTGGGCAGAATTTGGAAAAATAATTACCATTTCGGTGGGTTATTTTGTTACCAAAGGTGATATTAGAAATTTTAGGGTGACTTCTTTTTTTGGCGAAGAAAAGCAAATTTTGCACGATTTCTCTAATTTACTACAAAATCATTTCAACCAACCACAGCACTTATTATGCGGTCATAATTTAAAAGAGTTCGACGTGCCTTTTATTGCACGAAGAATGATAATTAACGGCATGCGTTTACCTGTAAAATTAGATTTATTTGGCAAAAAGCCTTGGGAAATTCCGCATATAGATACCTTAGAGTTATGGAAATTTGGCGATTACAAACACTTTACGTCGCTTAAATTACTAACCAAAATTTTAGGTATTCCATCGCCTAAAGATGATATTGACGGAAGTGAAGTAGCGGGAGTGTATTATAAAGAAAAAAATATTGATCGCATTATTACCTATT
>CBFIIG010000103.1:0-5836 GCA_965662615.1 Flavobacterium sp. | reverse complement strand
TCTTTATCTACTTCAGCTTTAGCTTTAGCATAATCTGGCTGAGAAGGTCCCATTTTAACTACACGAGTTTTTTCTAACTGTTCGTGTACTGCATCACCTAAAAAGTTCCAACCATTAATATCGTCTATGTAGCCGTTTTTATCGTCGTCTATTCCGTTTCCAGCAATTTCTTTTGGGTTTACCCAAATAGAACCTTGTAAATCTTCGTGACGAATGTCAACACCAGAATCTACAATTCCCACAATTACTTCTTTTCCTTTTTTACCGTTTAAAAGTTCTGCATAAACACGGTCAACACTCATACCAGGTACAGTATCTCTCATTAGGTCTAAATGACTCCAACGCTGTAAGTCGTTTTCTGCAAGAGCAGTTGTTTTAATTGGCATTTTATCTACACTTTCTATTGGTGTAGAAATCATTTTTGCAGTTCCACAGCTTGCCAAGGCAAGTGCCAAAGCAGCAGAAACATAAAAAGGTTTAAAATTTCTCATTTCTTTGTTTTAATTTATTGTATTAGTGTTTAAGCGTAACTTTTTGTTACAATTATAATAATTCATCACAGGTAAAAACGTTGTTTAAACGCACCCCTTTTTCGGTTTCTTTAACTGTAATTATTTGATTGTGTGCATCGTGTTCTAAAAACAAATACCAGTTTTCTTTGGCGGCACGGTCTAAAAACTGTGCTTTTTCGGGCATGGTTAATAACGGACGAGTGTCATAACCCATTACATAAGGCAACGGAATATGACCTGCTGTAGCTAACAAATCAGCCATAAAGCAGACGGTTTTGCCCTTATAATTAATTATAGGTAACATTTGTTTTTCGGTATGTCCATCGGCAAAAAAAAGTCCAAAGCCCAATTCTGTTTTTTCCATAAAACCAGAGGCAGGTCTGTCTATAAAATTAAGCTGACCGCTCTCGAACATTGGCATTATGTTTTCGGTTAAAAACGAGGCTTTTTCTCTGTTATTGGGTTTTGTTGCCCATTCCCAATGGTTTTGGTTTGTCCAGAATTTGGCGTTTTTAAAAGCTACTTCGTAACCTGTTCTATCTTTGTTCCAAATTACACTTCCACCACAATGGTCAAAGTGCAAATGCGTCATAAACACATCGGTGATATCGTCTCTATGAAAGCCTTTTGCTGCCAAAGAAGCATCTAAATTGTGATTCCCCCATTGAGAATAATACCCAAAAAACTTGTCCGATTGCTTATTTCCCATTCCGGTATCTATCAAAATAAGTCGATTTTCATCTTCTATAAGTAAGCAACGCGCAGCAATATCTATTAAATTATTGTTATCTGCTGGGTTGGTTTTGCTCCAAATGGTTTTTGGCACTACGCCAAACATGGCACCTCCGTCTAATTTAAAATTTCCGGCCTCTATTGGGTGTAATTTCATTATAAATAAAAATTTTAGCTAAGATACAAAAATGTTGATAAAACTCGAGTTTTGAATTGGTATTTGCGGATTTACCTTTGTTTTTTCTATCAAACCTATATGATAAGAAATTCCTATACGAACATAAGTTATAAAAATGTTAGAACGTTTAGAAAAAAGGCTTAAAATAGGTATATTTGCAATTAATTTAGACAAAATCAAAATAACAATGATAAAAGTTTCTGATACTGCGAGCAAAAAAATCACGGCTATGATGGCTGAAGATGGTTTTGATGCAGCTACTGATTTTGTACGTGTTGGCGTAAAAAGTGGAGGCTGCTCAGGTTTGTCTTACGAGTTAAAATTTGACAAATCGACTCAAGAAAATGATAAAGTTTTTGAGGACAATGAAATAAAAATAGCTGTAGAGAAAAAAAGTTATCTCTATTTAATTGGAACTGTTTTAGAATATTCTGGCGGTTTAAATGGCAAAGGGTTTGTATTTAATAACCCAAACGCACAGAGAACTTGTGGCTGCGGCGAGAGTTTTTCTCTATAACTAACCTTATAAGAGTTAGTTCTTTAGGGTTAATAAAAATAAAAAAATAGATGAGTAAATATACAGAAGACGACTTAAAAGTTGAATTAGAGAATAAAGAGTACGAATACGGATTTTATACTGATATTGAATCGGACACGTTTCCTGTTGGTTTAAACGAAGATATTGTAATTGCTATTTCTAAAAAGAAAGAAGAGCCACAATGGATGACCGATTGGCGTTTGGAGGCTTTTAAGGCTTGGAAAGAAATGGAAGAACCAGAATGGGCAAATGTGAATTATCAAAAACCCGATTTTCAGGCAATTTCTTATTATTCGGCACCTTCTAAAAAAGCCAAATACGAAAGTTTAGATGAGGTAGATCCAGAACTTTTGGAAACCTTTAAAAAACTAGGAATTTCTATTGACGAACAAAAGAAATTAACTGGAGTTGCAATGGATATTGTTGTTGACAGTGTTTCGGTAGCAACTACTTTTAAAAAGACATTGGCAGAAAAAGGAATTATTTTTATGAGTATTTCTGAAGCCATTAGAGAATATCCAGATTTAGTAAGAAAGTACATAGGTTCAATTGTGCCACCAAAAGACAATTTTTATGCAGCTTTAAACTCAGCTGTTTTTAGTGACGGTTCGTTTTGTTACATACCAAAAGGGGTGAAATGCCCAATGGAACTTTCTACATATTTTAGAATAAACCAAGGCGGAACAGGTCAGTTTGAGCGTACATTAGTAATTGCAGACGAGGGTAGTTATGTGTCTTACCTAGAAGGTTGTACCGCACCAAGTAGAGATGAAAATCAGTTACACGCTGCGGTGGTAGAGCTTATTGCCATGGACGATGCCGAAATAAAATACTCAACGGTACAAAACTGGTTTCCAGGAAATAAAGAAGGAAAAGGAGGTGTTTTTAACTTTGTTACCAAAAGAGGTTTGTGAGAAAAACGCAAAAATATCTTGGACACAAGTAGAAACGGGTTCTGCCGTTACATGGAAATACCCTTCTTGTGTATTAAAAGGCGATAATTCAATTGGCGAGTTTTATTCAATTGCTGTAACCAATAATTACCAACAAGCAGACACAGGTACAAAAATGATTCACCTGGGTAAAAACACCAAATCAACCATTATTTCTAAAGGAATTTCGGCAGGTAAATCACAAAACAGCTATAGAGGTTTGGTGCAGATAAGCCAAAGAGCAGCCAACGCACGTAATTTTTCGCAATGCGACAGTTTGTTAATGGGTAATGCTTGTGGCGCACATACGTTTCCGTACATTGAAAACAAAAACACAACGTCTATTATAGAGCACGAAGCTACAACAAGTAAAATTGGTGAAGATCAAGTTTTTTATTGCAACCAACGTGGAATTCCAACCGAAAAAGCCATTGCTTTAATTGTAAACGGTTTTAGTAAAGAGGTTTTAAATAAACTGCCTATGGAGTTTGCCGTAGAAGCTCAAAAATTACTGGAAATTTCATTGGAAGGTTCTGTTGGATAAAAGTTTAATGTTTTTAGTTTAACGTTATACCACTTTGAAGAATTTGAAACTCAAAACAATGGCTACAATAAAAAAATTTGAAGATTTAGAAATTTGGAAAGAGGCAAGATTACTCGCAAACGAAATTCGTTTAGTAGTTATTAACTCCGAATTAAAGAACGATTTTCGTTTTAAAGATCAAATTCAAGCTTCTTCGGGTTCAATTATGGATAATATAGCTGAAGGTTTTGAAAGAAATGGAAACCTAGAGTTTAGACAGTTTTTATCAATTGCAAAAGGTTCAGCAGGTGAAACAAGATCTCAATTATACAGAGCACTAGATTATGGATATATAAATAATGAAAAATTCGAAATACTAAAAAAGGACTTGGAAAATCTGAGCGGGAAAATTAATAACTTTATAATATATTTAAATAAAAAAGACTTTAAAGGCACTAAGTTTCAGTAACACTTAAACTTTAAACTTTAAACTTTAAACCAAACGAAAATGCTAAAAATCAAAAACTTACACGCTTCAATAGAAGATAAGGGAATATTAAAAGGGTTAAACCTAGAAGTAAAAGCAGGAGAAGTTCATGCTATTATGGGACCAAACGGTGCGGGTAAATCTACTTTTGCTTCTATAGTTGCCGGAAACGAAAACTACGAAGTGTCTCAAGGTGAAATACTTTTAGACGGTGAAGAAATATCAGAATTAGGAGCAGATGAAAGAGCACACAAAGGCGTTTTTTTATCGTTTCAGTATCCGGTTGAAATACCAGGTGTTTCGGTAACCAACTTTATAAAAACAGCTATAAACGAAAGCCGTAAAGCAAAAGGTTTAGAAGATATGCCTGCTAACGAAATGCTAAAACTAATTCGCGAAAAAGCAGAGTTGTTAGAAATGGACAGAAAATTTTTGTCTCGTTCTTTAAACGAAGGTTTCTCGGGTGGGGAGAAAAAGCGTAACGAGATTTTTCAAATGGCAATGTTAGAGCCTAAATTAGCTATTTTAGACGAAACTGACTCAGGTTTAGATATTGACGCTTTGCGTATTGTAGCAAACGGAGTTAATAAATTAAAAAGCAAAGACAACGCAGTAGTAGTAATTACGCACTACCAACGTTTATTAGAATATATAGTTCCCGACTTTGTACACGTACTTATGGACGGTAAAATTGTAAAATCAGGCGGTAAAGAATTGGCTTTAGAGCTAGAAGAAAAAGGGTACGACTGGATAAAAGCGGAATTAAATTAAAAATTTGTTTAAAGTTTAAAGTTCAATGTTAGCTCAGATAACTTTAAACTGTTAAACCTCAAACTTTAAACAAAAGAAAGAAATGGATTTAAAAGAAAAATTACTGTCGTCTTTTATGGCTTTTGAAGAGCGTTTATCGCCAAATGATGCTGTAAACGATTCACGACAAGAAGCAATAAAAAACTTTGAAAACAAAGGCTTTCCGACTAAAAAGGACGAAGCTTGGAAATACACATCATTAAAATCAATTATTAAAGAAGATTTTTCTGTTTTCCCAAAGCAAGAAAATGCAATTGAGTTTAAAGACGTAAAAAAATACTTTTTACACGAAGTTGACACCTATAAATTGGTATTTATAGACGGAAAATTTAGTTCGTTTTTATCTTCTACCACACACGAGGGTATTGATGTTTGTTTGCTTTCTTCGGTACTGTCTAAGCCAAAGTACAAACTAATTTTAGACACATATTACAACCAAATTGCTCCAAAAGACGAAAGTTTAACTTCGTTAAATACAGCATTTGCCCATGAAGGTGCTTACATTAGAGTGAGTAAAAGCAAAGTAGCAGACAAGCCTATTGAAGTGGTTTATCTTTCTACAGGTAATGAAGCTGCTTTAATGGTACAACCTCGTAATTTAATTGTAGTTGAAGAAAACGCTCACGTACAAATTATAGAACGCCACCAGAGCATTAATAGTAATCCGGTTTTAACCAACTCGGTTACCGAAATTTTTGCTGCTAAACGTGCCATTGTAGATTATTACAAAATACAAAACGACAACCAAACGGCTAATTTAATAGACAACACATACATTGCCCAAAAGCAAGAAAGTAGAGTAGCGGTTCACACCTTTTCTTTTGGTGGAAACATTACACGTAACAACCTTAACTTTTACCACCAAGGCGAACGTATAGATAGCACTTTGAAAGGAGTAACTATTATTGGCGACAAACAGCACGTAGATCACTATACATTGGTGCATCACGCAACGCCAAACTGCGAAAGCCACCAGAATTATAAAACCATTTTAGGAGATAGTTCTACGGGTGTTTTTAACGGTAAAATTTATGTTGAAAAAGAAGCACAAAAAACAGATGCTTTTCAGCAAAACAATAACGTTTTAACCAGTGATAAAGCCACAATTAACGCCAAGCCACAAT
>CBFIIG010000102.1:0-5875 GCA_965662615.1 Flavobacterium sp. | reverse complement strand
AAATGCCAGAAATGGTTATTTTTGTAAAATCACATACCGACAGTAAAGGTAGTGATGCGTATAACAAACAACTTTCAACACGCAGAGCAAAAGCTACAGTTGCTTATGTAGTTTCTAAAGGAATTACAAAAGAAAGAATAACTGGCGAAGGATTTGGAGAAAGCGAGTTAAAAGAAGTTTGTGAGCCATGTACCGCAGAACAAGATGCAACAAACAGACGTTCAGAATTCTTAATAGTTAAGAAATAAGAACAGCTAACAATAGCAACCAAAAAAAACGCCCTTCAATTGAAGGGCGTTTTTTTTGGTTAAAAGCTTTTTATAATATTTTTTTATTAAATTGCTGACTAATTTAAACGAAAAAGTATGATAATTACAAATACGGAAACAATTCCAAATAAAGAAATAGTAGAAGTTTTAGAAATTTCTAGAGGAAGTACAGTTCGAGCAAGAAATATTGGTAGAGATATTTTTGCGGGTTTAAAAAACATTATTGGCGGTGAAATTTCAGAATACACTAAACTCCAAGCCCAATCTAGAGAGCAAGCTATGAGTAGAATGATAAAAGATGCCGAACGAATGGGTGCAGATGCCATTGTAAATGTTCGTTTATCTACTTCTATGGTAATGCAAGGTTGCTCAGAAATATTAGCTTACGGAACAGCTGTGAAGTTTAAATAACTTTTGTAGTAATTTCTTCAAATATTTTAATGAATTATAAAAAACTTTATACCCACAGATTCTAAATTACGTGTAATTTTATATCTGTGGGTATTATTTTCTATTTTGGACTTATAATTTCAACATTATTAAATGCAATTGCACCCCGAACAACTCCAGAAATGGTGTCGTATAAAGCATCAATAATTTGTATTTTTAATTCGTTTTTAGGGTAAATTAAACTAACTTCTCTAGCCGGTTTAGGATCCTTAAAAACCAATAAATTTTCTTTGTAACTTTCTTTTAAATCTAGTGTATGTAAATAAGGTAAAAGCGTTGTGCCCAGACCTTCATTGGCTAATTTTACTAGTGTTTCAAAACTGCCGCTTTCTATTTGAAAATGGTCGCTTTTTATATTTTTGTTTTTACAAAGGTTTAAAATGCTATTTCTAAAACAATGCCCGTCTTGTAGAACTAAAATTTTATCAGCATCTAGATCATTTAAATCTATTTCTTTATTTTTTGCATGATTTTGATGCGGGACATAAGCTACAAAAGGTTCATAATATAAAATACGTTCTTTTATTTTTTCTTCTTCTAATGGAGTTGCAGCAATGGCACAGTCCAAATGCCCATTTTTTAATTTTTCTAAAATTACGTCGGTATTTAATTCTTCAATAATTAAATTTATTTTAGGATATTTTTTTACAAAATTATTCAAAAACAAAGGCAAAAGTGTTGGCATAATGGTAGGAATTATTCCAATTTTAAATTCACCTCCAATAAAGCCTTTTTGTTGTTCTACAATATCTTTTATACGTGTAGCTTCGTTAACTATATTTTTCGATTGCGCTACAATTTTTTCTCCTACCGAAGTTAATTGAATCGGCTTTTTAGAACGATCAAAAATTTGAATATCTAGTTCGTCTTCTAATTTTTGAATTTGCATACTTAAAGTAGGCTGAGTTACAAAGCAATGCTCTGCTGCTATAGTAAAGTTTTTGTGTTCTGCTACGGCTAAAACGTAAAAAAGTTGTGTAATTGTCATTCGATAATTATTTTCGATAAAAATATAAAAACTATCAATTCAATTTATAGTTTAAGCCTATTATTTTTCAATAAATTTGTGTTAATAATTAAAACAAATACTATGAGTACTATAAATCAATTGGGTTTACCCCAAAAGCAAACAGCAGAATTAGTTGAAAAATTAAATATATTATTAGCGAACTATCAAGTGTATTATCAAAATGCAAGAGCATTGCACTGGAATATTAAAGGAAAACGTTTTTTCGATTTACATTTAAAATTTGAAGAGTTTTATAATGATGCTCAGTTAAAAGTAGATGAAATTGCCGAACGTATTTTAACTTTGGGAGGAACGCCACTTCATACTTTCTCGGATTATTTAGCTCATAATAAATTACCAATAGTTAAAAATATTACGGTTGACGATGAAGCAGTTCAATTGATAATATCTTCTTTTACAGAGTTGTTAAAATTAGAACGTGTAATTTTAAACGATGCAGCTGAAATTGGTGATGAGGGAACAAACGGAATGATGAGTGGTTTTATATCAGAACAAGAAAAAAACATTTGGATGCTAAATGCATTTTTACAAGCTTAATAACTATCCTTATAAATTAAAAAGTCCCAAAACATTTTGCTTTGGGACTTTTTAAATTTTAGTATTTTTTATAATTCTTCTCTAAATGTATCATGTAAACTTAAATCACCAGATTGGTAGCCTCGATTAAACCATTTTACACGTTGTGCAGATGAACCATGAGTAAAGGTTTCTTGATTAACGTGTCCTTGCATTTTACTTTGTATGGCATCGTCACCAACGGCATGTGCAGCACTTAATGCTTCTTCAATATCGCCTGCTTCTAAATAATCCTGATTATAATGTGCCCAAAGCCCTGCATAAAAATCGGCTTGTAGTTCCAATGCGACCGAATATTTATTGGCTGCTGTTTGGGTAATACCTTGCTGAGCTTGTCTAACCTTTTGCGAAGTTCCCAACAGCGTTTGCACGTGGTGTCCAACTTCGTGAGCAATTACATAGGCAATGGCAAAATCGCCTCCTTTTGCTCCAAAGCGAGTTCTTAGTTCTTCAAAAAAGCTTAAATCCATATAAACTGTTTGATCTGCTGGACAATAAAACGGTCCAGAAGCTGCTGTTGCACCTCCACATTGTGTATTTACCGCATCGGAAAACAAAACCATTTGCGGTTGTTTATATACACCCAAATTTTTTTCTCTAAAAAGTGTACCCCAAATATCTTCGGTATCTGCAAAAACAGTTTTAATAAAACCGACCATTTCTATTTCTTCAGAAGTTAACTCTCTGCTTGTGGTTTGTTCTTGTTGTTGCCCTTGGTTTAGTTGTTCTAAAACGGGTGCAATCATCTAACCGGTTTCACCACCAAATGCATTTAGTAATAATATAACTATACCTTTAAGCCCTCCACCAGCAATTATTTTGCCTTTAGAACCCATTCCTCTGCGGTCGTCAACATTATCACTTTGTCTTCTGCCTTTCCATTTCATAATTTACTTTTTAAGAGTTATAGTCGTGGTTTCCTATTTCGTCTATTTCTGTTTTTTCTTCATTTATATCAAATACTTCTCCAAAAATGGCGTATTGCATACTAAGCAAAAATGGTAAGGTAAAAAAGATACCTATACATAAAGCTACAAATCCTAACATTGAAAAAATTCCGCCTAAAAACATTAGTAAAAGTATTGGGAAAAAACTTTTTAAAATTAGAGGTATGCTTTTTTCTAACGCAGTAGAATAATTAAAGTCAAAAAATATTATTAAAGGTGTTGCAAATAAAACTACAGTAGATATAAAATACTGCATTATTGAACCTACAAAACTTAAATCTAATAAAGTAAAACAAAGTGAAACTACTTGAACAGTAAAAGCAACAATTAAACCTTTAATAATTAAGTCTTTTGTTTTACCATTTTTATAGTAAATAAATAAATCACCAAAGTTAATTTCTTTGTTTTGAGCGGCTAAATGATTTAAATTTAAAAATCCTGCATATAAAGGCGTCACAATTGAAGAAGTAATTATACCTACACTCATTAAAACAATTCCAAAAGTAGTAAATATTATAGCATTAGGATTTGTACTAAATTGTTCAAGATTACCTAAAAAGTCGTTACCTATAGCAGTAGTAGCTGCAATTGTTCCAGTAATTATACTCATAAAAATAGTCGAAAGAATAACGGTAAAACCACCAATCCATATTGTTTTTTTAAAATAGGCAATTGAATTATCTAAAACTCGCCCCATGTCAATTGAGTAACCTTCTTTTAACTTTTTTTCAACTTGATTTTCTTTCATTTTTATATTTTTGATTTGCAATATTACTATTATAATTATTTATTGATATGTATTTTCTGTGAACTGTAATTTAACAACAATTAAATGTTATTCCAAATTACATCGGGTGGAGTAGGTGCAATAATGGTTAATTCTTCTTTGGTTACAGGGTGAGTAAAACAAAGAGAACGCGCATGTAAATGTATTCCGCCGTCTGTATTACTTCTGTCAAAACCATATTTTAAATCGCCTTTAATGGCACACCCAATTGCTGCTAATTGCGCTCTAATTTGGTGGTGACGTCCTGTGTGTAAATCTATTTCTAATGCAAAATAACGATCTAGTTTTTTTATAACAGTGTACGTCAAACTTGATTTTTTACTGTCTGGTACTTCGTTTTTATGTGCTTTTGAAGTGTTGTTTTTAGGATTTCTTTTTAAAAAATGAACCAATGTGTCTTTAGTATTTGGTGGTTCATTTTTTACAACAGCCCAATATTTTTTTTGTGTTTCTCTGTTTTTAAAACTATCGTTTAAACGGGTTAATGCTTTGCTTGTTTTCGCAAAAACAATAAGTCCGCTAGTAGGTCTGTCCAAACGATGTACAACGCCTAAAAAAACAGCTCCTGGTTTATTGTGCTTTTCTTTAATATATTCTTTTACCACTTCACTTAACGGAGTATCACCTGTTTTATCGCCTTGAACAATATCACCCACACGTTTATTTACCACTATAATATGATTGTCTTCGTGTAGTACTTGAAGATTTTCTTTATCTGAAACTATCTTTTCTTTCAAAATAAACTAATTACTCGTCACTATTTACTATTCACTTTTAATATTGCTCATTTTCATTTGGGAAATCAACCGATTTCACATCGCTTACATAATTTCCAATAGCTGCTGTCATGTCTTCAAATAAATTCATGTAACGTCTTAAAAAACGAGGACTAAACTCATGAGTCATTCCTAACATATCGTGTAAAACCAATACTTGTCCATCTACATCTGAACCTGCACCAATACCAATTACAGGTATCGATATACTTTCGGCTACTTTTTTGGCTAATGCGGCTGGAATTTTTTCTAAAACCAAAGCAAAACAACCAATTTTTTCTAGCATTTTTGCATCAGCTAATAATTTTTCGGCTTCTTCGTCTTCTTTTGCTCTTACAGTGTATGTTCCAAATTTATATATAGACTGTGGTGTTAAACCCAAATGCCCCATTACAGGAATACCAGCGTTTAAAATACGCTTAATACTGTCTTTTATTTCGCTTCCACCTTCTAATTTTACTGCGTGTCCACCACTTTCTTTCATTATTCTAATAGACGAACGTAAAGCCTCTTTTGGATCCGATTGGTAACTACCAAAGGGTAAATCTACCACAACCAAAGCACGGTCTATGGCACGAATAACACCAGAAGCATGATAAATCATTTGGTCTAATGTAATAGGTAACGTAGTTTCGTGACCTGCCATTACATTACTAGCCGAATCTCCAACCAAAATAACATCAATACCTGCAGTATCTACAATTTTTGCCATAGTAAAGTCGTATGCGGTTAGCATGGCAATTTTTTCCCCATTTTGTTTCATGTCAAAAAGGGTTTTTGTTGTTATTCTCTTATAATCTTTTTTTGCAACTGACATATTTTTGTTTCTTTAAAACGTAAAAGTAATAAAATCGGTAATTAATATGGTTTTATACTTCAATTTTATTCTATATTTGTTTATGAATTGGATTAAAAACAACATATTACCTCATTTTAAAATAGCTTTTTTTCTGTTATTTCCGTTGTTTTTTACCCATTCTTTAGCTTGGTTTTTAAAAGGAGTACTTTTTAAAACGGATGTTGTTGAAAATGTACTATTT
>CBFIIG010000101.1:0-5969 GCA_965662615.1 Flavobacterium sp. | reverse complement strand
AAGAGTTTTTTATAGAAATACCAACTGAAGGATATAATAAATAAGGATGAAGGGCATGACATTACAATTGATAAATCAAGGGTTTTAAAAATACTTAGAGTGCTTTCAAAATCTGAAACACAAAATTGTAAATCTGTAATTAAAGAAACTTTTGTAGATTAATTCAGTTAAAATAATATAAAAAAAGCCCAACAATAGTTGGGCTTTTGTGTTCTATGTAATTAAAATTAGATGCGTTTTAATTGGTCTTTCATCATTTTTAACTGATCTTTAAGCATGTTTTGCTTGTCCAGTTTTTTAGCTTCGATCATTAATTTAGTAGCTTCAATTTTACGTCTTTTAGTAAGTGCAATACCCGCCAGTTGTAATTTTGCCAATGCCAAATCCTGATCCATACTTAAACCCAAAGAAATGGCTTTTTTAAAGTATTTTTCTGCCTGAGATAAATTGGTTTGCGAAACCATAATACCGTTAAGGTAGTTGTAATAGCCTTGTTGTTTAGTAACCAAAGCACCTTCTGGGTTTTTAATTCGGTCTAACCATTTTTTAGCACCTTCAAAATTTTGTTTTCTAAGTTGTAAAAAAGCCAATAAAATAAATTCATTTTTAAAGTAAAGCAATGTTACCAATACCGCAATAAACAGAATAAAGATCCCGTTACCTATGTTGTTGTCGTAAAATTGGTATATTGCAAAGGCAACTAAAAGTGCTATTAAGGCTAATTTAATGTTTTTATGGAACATGTTTTTTTGTTTTAATTAAGTTGCAAAGGTAATAAAATCATTTAAAAATATTTTTAAAAAAGTACTTGTAATTGAAAAAAGACTTTGTATATTTGCACTCGATTTATGCGCAGCTATAAAAATAAAGTTAATAAGATTTAAAGATATACAAAATGAGCAAAAGAACCTTTCAACCATCGAAAAGAAAAAGAAGAAATAAACACGGTTTTATGGATAGAATGTCTACACCAAATGGTAGAAAAGTCCTTGCTCGTAGAAGAGCTAAAGGAAGACATAAGTTGACCGTTTCTTCTGAACCAAGACACAAAAAATAATATGTTCATTTATTGAATTATATAAGGCGTTACTTTTTATTAGTAACGCCTTTTTTTATACTTTTGTAAAACCAAAACTAAAAGAGGTGTTTTTCACCTAATTACCTATAACATACTTTTTATTATGCCAAAAGATACTACTATAAAATCGGTTTTAATTATTGGATCTGGACCCATTGTAATTGGTCAAGCTTGTGAGTTTGATTATGCGGGTTCACAATCTGCACGTTCATTAAGAGAAGAAGGAATTGAAGTTATTTTAATTAACTCAAATCCCGCTACAATTATGACGGATCCTTCTATGGCAGATCATGTGTATCTAAAACCGTTGACTACAAAGTCGCTTATAGAAATATTAAAAGAGCACCCACAAATAGATGCAGTTTTACCAACAATGGGAGGCCAAACCGCACTTAACCTTTGTATAGAAGCAGACGAAAAAGGTATTTGGAACGATTTTAATGTAAAAATGATTGGTGTTGATATTAATGCCATAAACATTACCGAAGATAGAGATCAGTTTAAAGATTTACTTAAAGAAATAGGTATTCCTGCTGCTCCAGCTAAAATTGCTAATTCGTTTTTAAAAGGAAAAGAAATAGCCCAAGAGTTCGGTTTTCCTTTGGTAATTCGTCCATCGTTTACATTGGGTGGTACAGGAGCTGCTTTTGTGCATACCAAAGAAGAATTTGATGAGCTTTTAACTGCTGGTTTAGAAGCTTCACCTATACACGAAGTGCTTATAGATAAAGCTCTTTTAGGTTGGAAAGAATACGAATTAGAGCTTTTAAGAGATAAAAACGACAATGTTGTTATTATTTGTACCATAGAGAATATGGATCCAATGGGAATTCATACAGGAGATAGTATTACTGTAGCGCCTGCTATGACACTTTCGGATAAAACCCAACAAAGAATGCGTGATATGGCTATACATATGATGCGTAGCATTGGTAACTTTGCTGGTGGTTGTAACGTGCAGTTTGCCGTTTCACCAGACGAAAAAGAAGATATTGTTGCCATAGAAATTAACCCTCGTGTGTCACGTTCATCTGCATTGGCATCTAAAGCAACAGGTTATCCAATTGCTAAAGTAGCTACTAAATTGGCCTTAGGTTATAATTTAGATGAATTAGACAACCAAATTACAAAATCTACATCGGCATTATTTGAGCCTACATTAGATTACGTAATTGTAAAAATACCACGTTGGAACTTTGATAAATTTGAGGGAGCAGAAAGAACTTTAGGACTTCAAATGAAATCGGTAGGAGAGGTAATGGGAATTGGACGTTCGTTTCAAGAAGCATTGCACAAAGCCACTCAGTCTTTAGAAATTAAAAGAAACGGTTTAGGCGCAGATGGTAAAGGGTATAAAAACTATGAACAAATAATTGACAAATTAACTCACGCAAGTTGGGATAGGGTTTTTGTAATTTACGATGCCATTCAAATGGGGATTCCTTTAAGTAGAATTCACGAGATTACTAAAATTGATATGTGGTTCTTAAAGCAATATGAAGAATTACATTTATTAGAAAGAGAAATAAGTACATTTAAAGTAGATACTTTACCCAAAGAACTTTTATTAGAAGCAAAACAAAAAGGTTTTGCCGACCGCCAAATTGCTCACATGATGGGTTGTTTAGAAAGTCAGGTTTATAAATTACGTGAAGACAAAAAAATAAATAGAGTTTATAAACTAGTAGATACTTGTGCGGCAGAGTTTAAAGCCTTAACGCCCTATTATTATTCTACTTTTGAAGCAGAAATAGAAAAACCAGACGGAACAACTTACGTGCATAACGAAAGTATTGTTACCGATAAAAAGAAAGTAATTGTTTTAGGTTCTGGACCAAACAGAATTGGACAAGGAATTGAGTTTGATTATTCTTGTGTGCATGGTGTTTTGGCAGCCAAAGAATGCGGTTACGAAACTATAATGATTAACTGTAACCCAGAGACGGTTTCTACCGATTTTGATACCGCAGATAAACTATACTTTGAACCTGTATTTTGGGAGCATATTTACGATATTATTCAGCACGAAAAACCAGAAGGTGTAATTGTTCAATTAGGAGGGCAAACGGCTCTTAAATTAGCAGAGAAGCTTTCTAAATACGGAATTAAAATACTAGGAACTTCGTTTGACGCTTTAGATTTAGCCGAAGACAGAGGCCGTTTTTCTGATTTATTAACTGAATTAGAAATTCCATTTCCACAATTTGGAGTTGCAGAAAGTGCAGAAGAAGCATCTCAATTAGCAGATAAGTTAGATTTCCCATTATTGGTTCGTCCGTCTTATGTGTTGGGAGGTCAGGGAATGAAAATTGTAATAAACAAGCAAGAATTAGAAGAGCATGTGATTGATTTATTAAAATCGATTCCGGGTAATAAATTACTTTTAGACCATTATTTAGATGGCGCAATTGAAGCCGAAGCAGATGCCATTTGCGATGCAGATGGAAATGTCTATATAATTGGTATTATGGAGCATATTGAGCCTTGTGGAGTACACTCGGGCGATAGTAACGCTACATTGCCACCTTTTAACTTAGGTGAATTTGTAATGCAACAAATAAAAGACCATACTAATAAAATTGCAAGAGCTTTAAAAACGGTAGGTTTAATAAACATTCAGTTTGCTGTTAAAGACGATGTGGTTTATATTATCGAAGCCAATCCGCGTGCATCGAGAACCGTACCTTTTATTGCAAAAGCGTATAAAGAACCGTATGTAAATTATGCAACCAAAGTAATGTTGGGTCACAATAAAGTAACCGACTTTAACTTTAATCCGCAATTAAAAGGATATGCGATTAAGCAACCTGTTTTCTCTTTTAATAAATTCCCTAAAGTAAATAAAGCATTAGGACCAGAAATGAAATCGACAGGAGAAAGTATTTTGTTTATAGACGACTTAAAAGACGATCAGTTTTACGACTTATATGCTCGTAGAAAGATGTATTTAAGCCGATAGTTTAAACGCATTTAAATGCGTACCTTTAATCCCTTTGAAACAATATTTTAAAGGGATTTTTTATGCTCAAAAAAGAAAATTTAAGTAGAAAAGTAGTCGAAAACTCAGGCTTTGGAACCGATGTTAATACACATGCTGGGCGCTATATAAATAAAGATGGTAAAGCAAACGTAATTAAACGTGGTGTTTCTTTTTTAGCCAATAGAAGTTGGTACCATACGCTTTTGAATTTGCCGCGTTGGTATTTCATTTTAATGCTTACAGTTTTTTATTTTGTAATTAACTTTGTTTTTGCTGGGGTATATTTTCTAATTGGTACAGAATATTTAATGGGTTCTGAAGCCATTACTCCTTTAGAAAAGTTTGCCGATTGTTATTTTTTTAGTGCCCAAACTTTTACCACGGTTGGTTATGGAAGTTTAAGTCCGGATAGTTTTTTGGTAAATATAATTGCTGCTTTTGAAGCATTTGTAGGTTTATTGAGTTTTGCTCTTGCCACTGGAGTTTTCTTTTCACGTTTTAGTCGACCCAAAGCTCATATTTTATTTTCTAAAAATGCGGTTATTGCTCCTTACAGAGGAATTACGGCTTTTATGGTGCGTATTGCTCCACATAAAAACACCAATTTGTCCGACGCCGAAGCTAAAATGACTTTGGCGCTAACAGTATTTGAAAATGGAAATAAGGTAAATAAGTTTTTTAAGTTAGATTTAGAGATGACGCAAGTAAATACACTTACGTTAAGCTGGACAATTGTACATCCAATTACAGAGGATAGTCCGTTATTTGGTTTAAAAATGGATGATTATTCAACCATTGAGGGTGAGGTTATAGTACATATAAACGCTTTTGACGACATGTATAGTTCGCAAGTAGCAACCAGAAGTTCGTTTACATTTAAAGAAGTTTTGTATGGTGAAAAATTTGTTAGAATGTACGATAAAGAAGAGTCAGAACATGCTACTGTACTGCATATCAGTAAAATAAATACCACCGAAAAAGCAGTAGTTTAGTTGTTTATAACTATTTTTCAATTTAATTTTTGTAAATTTGAGTACTAAAACAAAATAATATGAAAAAAAATTACGCTTTTAAAACACTTTTACTTTTGCCTTTTGTTGGTTTTTTATTTATTTCGAACTCAAATGGGTACACAAGTTCTAGTATTACGGGATCTCCAGGAGATGGAGGAACTACGTGTACGCAATGCCACGGAGGTGGAAATTTTAGTGCATCAGCTTCTGTAACTTCAAATATACCAGGTTCGGGTTATCAAGTTGGTGCAACTTATCAAATAACAGTTACGGCTAACTCACCTAATGCTACAAAAAGAGGTTTTCAACTTACGGCTGAAAATGCGAATAATATAAAAGTAGGAACTTTTTCAGCATCTGGAAATGCTCAATTGCTTTCGGGAGGAAAAACAGTAACACATACAACACTTGGTAATACAGCTACTTCTTGGACGTTTGATTGGACTGCTCCATCTGCAGACGAAGGAACAATTACTTTTTACAGTGCAGTAAATAACACTAATGGTAATGGAGCTACATCGGGTGATGAGGTAGTAACTGCAACTTTAGAAGTTCAGCCTTCTTTAAGTGCAGAATCTGTTTTTTCGCAATCATTTAAAATGTATCCAAATCCTGCAAAAAACACATTTAAATTAAATTTACCTCAAAATATTACAACGGCACAAGTTGTTGTTTTCGATGTAATGGGGCGTTCTTTAACTCAACAAACCGTTTCGGAATCTAATAATACTATAGATATTTCAATGTTGCAATCTGGGAACTATATTGTTTCAATTGCTACGGATTTAGGTATTGCAACAAAAAAATTGGTTAAAAAGTAATATTCAATTTTTACAAAAACTAAAAAGTGCTAATTTTAAAATTAGCACTTTTTTTATTTTAAATTTAAAACCACATT
>CBFIIG010000100.1:0-6074 GCA_965662615.1 Flavobacterium sp. | reverse complement strand
AAATAGATTTTATATAACAAGCAAGAAAGACAAAAGCTTCGGCGAAAAAGTAGTTTTGGTGGTAGAAGGGGAGCAACAAGAAATTTCAGCTTCTGTTTTTTCGGACTTAGAAAAATTTGAAAATCCTAAAGAAATTATTTTCGAAACAATTTTTGAAGAAGTAAACTCGAAAATTAAACGAAAATCGTTTTAATGTAAAAAAAAAGGGAATCGAAAGATTCCCTTTTTTTTGTTTTATAATTTACCCATATTTTCGGCAAGTGTTGCGATAAATTTTCCAATTGGACCTTTTATCATCATTGCCATCATTGTGTTAAAATCGCCATCAAATTGCAATTGAATTTCGGTTTTATTTACATCAAGTTCAACTAAATCGGCAACAAGTGTAAAGGGTAGTTTTTCACTTGCAGCTCCTAAAACTACTTTACTAAATGCTGTTTTTTCTTTTAAAACCAACTTAATTTCGGGCATACCTTTTAATCCAAATACAAAAGATTGATCATCTAAAACTTCAAACTTTGCAATAGAATCTGGCATTAACTTTTCGTATTCTTTAACTTGAGTTAAAGCATTAAATAAATATTCGCTGCTTTTTTCTACTGTTACTTTCGGACTTTCTAAATTCATATTTAATTATTTACGCCATTGGGCTGGGTTGGTTCGCCATTCTTTTAAATCTTCTAATGCGTTAGCAGGAATATAATTTAACTTTATAGCTTGTTCTATTAAAAATTCGTAATTACTTAAAGTAAAAACATCTAATTTTGCTTCTGTTATTTTTTCTACCGAAACAGGAAAGCCATATGTAAAAATAGCTGCCATTCCAATAACATCTGCACCTTCATTTCGTAACGCTTCTACAGCCATTAAACTGCTTCCGCCAGTACTAATTAGGTCTTCTACTACAATTACTTTCTGTCCTTTTTCAAAATGACCTTCTACTTGGTTTTGTCTTCCGTGCTTTTTTGCTTCGGGTCTCACATACACAAATGGTAAGTCCATTACTTCTGCAACAAGCATACCAATACCTATAGCGCCAGTGGCAACCCCAGCAATTACATCGGGTGTGCCAAATTTGGCTTTAATTTCTTCTGCGAAAGCATTTTTTATATAGCCTCTAACTTCTGGGTAAGAAAGTATTATTCGGTTATCACAATAGATAGGAGATTTCCATCCTGAAGCCCATGTAAAAGGATTTTCAGAATTTAATTTAATTGCGTTTATTTGTAAAAGCAATTCGGCTGTTTTGTTGGCGGTTGTGTTATTAAAAATCATATTGCAAATGTATAAAGTTTTTGTGAACGAGAAGTCACTTTTTTTAACAAATAAAGTAGAAAAGGAAACTGATTTTCAACTCTTTTTATTAGAAAGTATTGATATTAAGAAATTAATTATAAAAATGTACCAAAATAAAATTGGTAATGCTTTCTTATACCACCCAGACGAAAAGCTCATAATGAAAACATTACGCGCTAAAATTACAACTGTTAAAGCTGGCGGGGGGTTAGTTAAAAATAAAAACGGTGAGATACTTTTTATTTTTAGAAACGGAAAATGGGATTTGCCAAAAGGTGGAACAGAAAAAAACGAAACCATGGAGGAAACCGCCATTAGAGAAGTAGAAGAAGAAACAGGCGTAACCGGACTTTCGATTGATAAAAAACTGCAAAAAACATATCACGTTTTTAAACGTAACGGCGAATACCGATTAAAAATAACTTATTGGTACGCTATGCATTCTACTTTTGAGGGTTCACCCGAAGGTCAAATAGAAGAAGGAATAGAAAAAGTAGAGTGGATTCACCCAGATAATTTACCCGAAGTTTTGTCTAATTCTTATGAAAATATAAAGTTGCTTTTTAATTAACTTTATAAAAAGTCAATAGCTATAATTTTATTTTTACCTGCAGCTATTGCTTTTTTCTCATTTATAAAACGAATGGTATAAAGTTCAGAATCATCTAATAGTTTTTGCCAACTTTTACCTCTGTTGTAGCTGTAAAACAAACCGTCTGCACCAACAGAAACTATACCATTTCCGTTTGAGTTGGGTATAAATTGCACACAACTACTGTATCCAAAACCCGAATTTACACCAACTAATTCCCACGTTTTTCCGCCATTTGTTGTTATAGCTTTATTTGCCGATTTGTCTTTTTGTTCTTCGTAATTTCCACCAGCAATAATACCTATTTCATCATTATAAAAATCGGCAGTAAAAATACCTGTCATTGCTTTACCTTGTATAATTGGAGTAGGGTAATCAGTCCAATTTTCGCCTAAATCTTCACTAACAAAAACACGTGATTTTACGCCTCCAGAAACCATAAAAACCTTGTTTTCGGTTTTTATTAAATTAGTGTTACTAGCCGCAAAAGCGGCTTCTCCTTTGGATACTTTTAAGTTTTTATTGGGCTTTGTTTGTTTCCATGTTTTTCCATAATCTATAGTTTTTATTACGGTTAATTCTTCATTTA
This sequence comes from Flavobacterium sp., assembly GCA_965662615.1. Lineage (GTDB taxonomy): Bacteria > Bacteroidota > Bacteroidia > Flavobacteriales > Flavobacteriaceae > Flavobacterium. The sequence continues at coordinate 3,597 of CBFIIG010000100.1, read as the reverse complement.
AAGGGTCTCCCATCGCCAGAGCTGTACTGTCGTTAACTAATTTCATACTATCAAAAAAAGCATTTGGGTGCGATAATATGTAATTTAATTTTGTTTCGGTTTTATTTTTAGAAATAGCGTAAAGTAAAGCTGGAGTTCCAGCACTTAAAACAAATACATTTTCTTTTGCAACGGCTATACTTCTAAACTCTGGTAGAATAGAATCGTACATTATATATCCTTTAAACTTTGTTTGGTTTGTTAAGCATATTGCCCCATATTTTCCATTGCTACCGGCATACCAAACGGTATCGTTTACTATTTCTATGGCTCTAATACTTATAGAGTCAGTTAAAATAGTTTGTGTTTCTATTTTAGTAAAAGCCACATCTTGCTTCTTATCGCAAGACAAAAAAACAAGAATTAGTAAAATTAAAGATGCTTTTTTCATAAAAAATATTTTTGCGAATATACTGTATTTGTTATAGCTAGCACAATTTTATCGTTTTTGGCACGCTAATTGAATATTACTATATAAATCAAGTTTAACTTTTAAAACAGATGATTATGAGAAATTCAATTTTACCCTTCGTATTTAGTTTAGTTCTAGGATTAGGAACTGTAACTGCACAAAACCAAACCAAAGTAACAGCACAAACGTCTGATATTAGCGATAATTTAGACCTAAGAGCAGTAGCTTCGCTTTTTGGAGATTCTGAAAATCTTGAAGTTTTTGAGAAAAGTTTAAACAACCCAGAAACGCCAATTTCTAATTTAGATTTAAATAACGACAGTTATGTAGACTATTTAAGAGTAATAGAATCGGTTGAAAATAATGCGCATTTAATTGTAATACAAGCCGTTTTAGATAAAGATATTTACCAGGATGTGGCTACAATAGAAGTGGAAAAAGACCGCAATAATAAAGTACAAATACAAGTGGTAGGTAACGATTATATTTATGGTCAAAATTATATTTATGAGCCCGTATATGTTTATCAGCCTGTAATTTATAATCACTTTTTTAGATCGTATTACACACCCTATTGCTCAAGTTTTTATTATGGTTATTACCCAAGTTATTTTAGTTTTTACAGACCATTTCCAGTTTTTAGATATAGAAATCACATTGCATTGCATATTAATTTTGGGCACCATTATAACTATGTAAACGTTAGAAACTGTTATATTGCATCGGGTTTATATTACGGAAGAAGAAACAATGGCTATGCTACTTTGTACCCAAACAGAAGTTTTACCAATAGAAATAATGGTTATACTAATAGACGTGAATTAACAACAAGTAGAGGTGGAGATAGAGTGGTAAGTACTAATAATACAAGAGGAAATATTCGTTCAAATTCAAGTATTAGAAATACGAATTCTAGAAGTACTACTTCAACTTCTGCAAACAGACCAACAGCTACAAGAGGTACTTCGCGTTCAACAGTAAACTCGGCTAGAGGTACAAGTAGAAGTGTAACTACAACCAGACCTACTTCAACACGAAGCAATTCGGTATCAACTGTTAGAAATACAAGTACAAGAAGTTCAAATACACGAAGCATATCAAAACCATCAAGTACACGTTCTGTAGCTACGCCAACAAGAAGTGCTACTTCATCAAGAAATGTTTCAACTACTTCTTCAAGAAGACCTACAAATGTTGCTTCAAGAACTTCTACTAAATCAAGTGGTTCAACTGCAAGAACATCAAGTAGAAGGTTCTAAAACCTCGAGTTAAATTTCAAAAAAAAGCACCCAATTCTTGGGTGTTTTTTGTTTATTAAAACCACAGCTATTACTTTAAAATCATTACCTTTGTGCTCAATTTACAAAGATTTATGAGATTACATAGAAATTTAGTTTTTACAGTTATAGACTCGTTAATGGCAATTTTTAACGAAGGCGAATACGCCGATAAAGTAGTAGCTAGAGCATTAAAAAAAGACAAAAGATGGGGAAGTAGCGACCGAAAATTTGTTGCAGAAACCATATACGAGATTGTTCGATGGAAACGATTATATGTTGAAATAGCAGAAGTAAAAGCACCATACGATAGAGATAATGTATGGCGAATTTTTGCCGTTTGGGCGGTTTTACGTGGTATAAAATTACCCGATTGGAAGTATTTTGAAAGTACACCAACCCGAAAAATCAAGGGTAAATTTGATGAGTTTTCTAAAATTAGAGCTTTAAAAGAAGCCATTCCAGATTGGATGGACGAATTGGGAGTGAAAGAATTAGGCGAAAAAGTTTGGACCAAAGAACTTGCCGCTCAAAACGAACAAGCCAAAGTTGTACTTAGAGTAAACCGTTTAAAAACAGATCCCAAAAAGCTTAAAGCTGAACTGTTCGATATAGATATAGAAACCATACAAGACGATAATTACCCAGATGCATTGATATTGAGAGAAAGAGCCAATGTGTTTATGACGCCTATGTTTAAAGAAGGTAAGTTTGAAGTGCAAGATGCCTCTTCTCAAATGGTGGCTTATATGTTAGACGTTGAACCAGGCATGAAAGTAATAGATACTTGTGCTGGTGCAGGTGGAAAAACATTACACATAGCATCGTTAATGGAAAACAAAGGGCAAATTATTGCAATGGACTTATACGAAAGTAAGCTAAAGCAATTAAAGATAAGAGCGAAAAGAAACGGTGCTTTTAATATAGAAATGCGTGTAATTGACTCAACCAAAGTAATTAAAAAATTATACGATAAAGCAGATAGAGTACTTATTGATGCTCCGTGTAGTGGATTAGGTGTTTTAAAACGCAACCCAGATGCCAAATGGAAATTACAACCCGAATTTATAGATAATATTAAAGCCATTCAGGCAGAAGTACTTCACAATTATTCGCGTATGGTAAAACCAGGTGGTAAGTTGGTTTATGCAACTTGCTCGGTATTACCTAGCGAAAATCAAGACCAAGTAAACGCATTTCTTAAAACAGAACAAGGACAACAATTTACCTTTATAAAAGACCAAAAAGTTTTAGCACATCAATCGGGTTTTGACGGTTTTTATATGGCTCAATTGCAACGTAAAGCATAAACTATGAATAAATTATTTTTCTTTTTAGTAACAGTTGCAACATTTGCCCAAGTTCCAGCAGGCTATTATAATGCAGCAACGGGTAGTGGTTTAACGCTTAAAACACAATTAGCTACTATTATTACTAACTCGCATACAGACCAAGGGTACGATGCTTTTGATGCGTTTACAGCTTCAAATGATTTAGATGTGTATTCGAATTATGAAAACGATAATAGTATTTTAGACATATATTCAGAACGTCCAACAACAGCTGACCCATATAACTATACACCAATTACAGATGAGTGTGGAAATTACAACGCCGAAGGAATTTGTTATAATAAAGAACATGTAATACCTCAGTCTGTTTTTAGCCAACAACTACCTATGCGTTCAGACGCACACAGTTTATTGCCAACAGATGGTCGAGTAAATGGTTTTAGAAGCAATTACCCTTTTGGCGAAGTAGGTTCAAATTTAGTTTCTCAAAATGGTATTTCTAATCCAACTCTAAACGGCTCTAAATTGGGTAATGCAACTATGAGCGGTTATAACGGTACTGTTTTTGAACCAATTG
>CBFIIG010000099.1:0-6136 GCA_965662615.1 Flavobacterium sp. | reverse complement strand
TGAAATTTCAAAAATATATGGACATTTAGGCTTGCCTGAAGATACCCTTAATATAAATTTTACAGGTTCTGCAGGACAAAGTTTTGGCGCTTTTGGTGCAAATGGTTTAACATTTACCTTGGAAGGAAATACAAACGATTATTTAGGAAAAGGTTTATCTGGTGCTAAATTAATCGTTAAAAAACCAGCAAAAGCGACGTTTGTTGCCGAAGAAAATGTCATAGTAGGGAATGTCTGTTTATTTGGTGCCATTCAAGGGGAAGCTTATATAAACGGTATTGCTGGCGAGCGTTTTGCTGTAAGAAATTCAGGTGCGATTACTGTTGTTGAAGGTCTTGGAGACCATGGTTGTGAGTACATGACAGGCGGGAAAGTAGTAGTTCTTGGTAAAACAGGAAGAAACTTTGCAGCCGGTATGAGTGGCGGTATTGCTTATGTATATGACCCCGATAATAAATTTAAAAATGGGTTATGCAATATGGAAACCATTGATTTTGAAGACATTTTAGATGAAGATGCTCAAGATTTGAAATCACTTATCGAAAATCATGTGCAATACACAAATAGTAGTTTAGGTAAAGAATTATTAACCAATTGGGAAACAAGTTTGAAAAACTTTGTTCGAGTAATGCCTACCGAATACAAGAAAGCATTACACCGCTTAGCAACCGAAGAACCAATGGTAGAAGAATTAACAACAGCATAAAGTCATGGGAAAAGTAACAGGATTTAAAGAGTTTGAAAGAGAAGATGAACGTTATACACCCGTTAGTGAGCGTGTAAAACATTACAAAGAATTCACCGTTCCTTTAAGTGATGCCGATATTACTAAACAAGGCTCACGCTGTATGGATTGTGGTATACCATTTTGCCATAGCGGTTGCCCTCTGGGTAATTTAATACCAGATTTTAACCATATGGTGCATCAAGGTGAATGGCAAAAAGCATCTTGGATACTTCATTCAACAAACAATTTTCCAGAATTTACAGGACGTTTGTGTCCGGCACCTTGCGAAAAAGCATGTGTTTTGGGAATTATAGAAGACCCCGTATCTATTGAAAATATTGAAAAACAAATTGTAGAACGCGCCTTTAAAGAAGGATGGATAAAACCACAACCACCAAAAGAAAGAACCGGTAAAACTATTGCTGTTGTAGGTTCTGGTCCTGCTGGTTTAGCCGCGGCTCAACAATTAAATAGAGCAGGGCATACCGTAACTGTTTTTGAGCGTGATGATGAGGTTGGTGGTTTATTGCGTTATGGTATTCCTAATTTTAAAATGGAAAAAGGCATTATAGAGCGTCGTATATCTATTTTAGAAGCCGAAGGCATTGTTTTTAAAACCAATGTTAATGTTGGCGTTAATTATGATGTTGAAGATCTTAAAAAGTTTGATGCTGTTGTGCTTTGTGGTGGCGCTACTTTAAAAAGAGGTTTACCAACAGCAGGTGCAGATGCAGATGGTGTGGTACAGGCGATGGATTTTTTAACGCAACAAACCAAAGTATTATTTGGTCAAGAAGTTAAAGACCAAGTCTTAGCAACGGGCAAGAACGTTATTGTTATTGGTGGTGGTGATACAGGATCCGATTGCGTGGGTACCTCTAACCGTCAAGGGGCTTTATCGGTGGTTAATTTTGAAATTATGCCAAAACCCCCAGGACATCGTTCGCCTACTACACCTTGGCCTTTTTGGCCGTTACAGTTAAAAACATCGTCTTCGCACGAAGAAGGTGTAGAGCGTAACTGGTTAATTAATACCAAAGAGTTTATTAAAGACGCGAATGGTAAATTAATCGCTTTAAAAACGGTAAATGTTGAGTGGAAAATGGTTACAGGCGAGCGACCAAAATTAATAGAAATTGAAGGCACCGAAAAAACATGGCCATGTGATTTAGCTTTGTTAGCATTAGGTTTTACGGGACCAGAAAGTACGTTAGCAGATAAGTTAGGTCTTGAAAAAGATGTGCGCTCCAACTATAAAGCCGAATACGGTAAGTACCAAACAAACGTACCAAACATATTTGCTGCAGGTGATATGCGTCGAGGTCAATCCCTTATTGTTTGGGCTATTTCCGAAGGTCGTGAAGCAGCACGCCAAGTGGATATTTATTTAATGGGTAAATCTAATTTACCTACTAAAAACCATGAAACAGATCTTGTTTCTTTGTAGATTTAAGCTAAAATATATGTATTATTCAATACATTTTTATATTTACTTTTTCAACTTAGTTTGATGATAAAGAGTAAACAAGAACTTTTTTATGCGAAGGTCTGGTTGTAACGCCTAATTTTTCTTCTATATCTTCTAATGCGTTTTTATAGTTTGTATTGTCAAAAGTAAGGTTGAAAGCAGCGTTGTTTTGTGTTGCAATTAGTTTTTCGCTGTAGCTGTTACTTAGGGTTGCTGCCAATGTTTCTAGTGTTGCATTTTTCATTTCTGTAGTAAGCATAGTTGCAGATATATGTGTTCCATTCGACATGCTTTTCACTTTATTTTTATCAAATATTAAGCTGTCTTTTACATAAAGCTCGTTCACTTGCTTTGTGCTTGTTTTTTTATTTAATTTTAAAACTGATATTATCTTTTCAACCAATTCATCTTTTGCGTTTTCTAAAGGTTGCAATTGTTTTATAGCTACGCTATAATTTTCATCAACTGTTTTGTTGCGTTCAATTTCAATTGTATTATTATCAATTAAACTGTTTAATAATCCTTTTACACTGATGCGTTCTGCATCTATAGAAATTAATTCAGCATTTGTATTAATACTAGAGGTGTGATCACCAATATAAAATGAGCTTAACTTTTTAAGTTCAATTTCAAAATTAGCGTCTTTATATTGTATGGGTTCGCTAGTATTACAACTAGCTAGTGTAATTATTAGTAGTAGAAAGAATATTTTTTTCATAATTAAAATTTTAAAATTGAAAAACTTTGATCTAAAGGTTTTAGGTTATTTAATAAATCTGAGATTAATTTGTTTCCAGTTAAAGTGTAAAAGTTACTAAAATTGGCTTTTCTTTCTTGTAAAGTTCCATTAGGAAATAGCTCATTTTGTAATTCAATAATTCGATTTAATTCTTCGGTTAATTTTCTTTTTTCGGCTTTTAAAAGACGTTTTTCTAAGTTTTCTAAACCTTTTATTTGTTTAATTTCTTGAGCTTTTACAGCTCCTAAAAACGATGAATCTGTTTTATTAGCTATTTCGTTTAAGTGAAGAAACTGCTTTTTAAGTGCTTCTTTTTGTTCAGAAAAATCAATTGTTAAGTCGGATAATTCTTTGGTTTTTAAATTTAGTAAATCCTGTTGTTTTTTAAATAAATCGCTCCAACTCACATTTAGTTTATCTGCTTTTTGCATTTGCTTTTCGGTGGCAATTAAAACTGAATTGCGAAGCAGCAAAACAGGAAATGTAATATTATTTGCATCGAAATTACTTTTTAATTCCAGCCAATACGCCAGTTCGCCTCCACCACCAATATAACATAAATTGGGTAAAACAACTTCTTGGTACAGAGGTCTTAAAATTACATTTGGACTGAATTTTTCAGGATGGTTTTCCAATTCAGCTAAAATTTCACTTTTCGCAAACGTATAATTGGTATTTAAAACTTTATAAATATTGTCTTCAAAAACAATTCGCTCACGCAAATTATCTTCAATATAAAATAGATTTATTTCGCGAGGGTTAACTTGTATTTTATATTCAAACAAAAGTTCGTTAGTTTTCAAAACCTCTTCACTTGAAGTCTGATTTACTAATTCTTCTTTAGCATAAGGAATAAATATTTTTTTCAGATTTTTATCATCACCATCTATAATAACCAAACCTTCATTTTTAAAAAGGGTATTGGCAATATATCGTGTAGCATCGGCTAAATTTGCATGTTCTAAATAGCCTTTTTTAAACAGATTTTTTAAAAAATCAGCATGATTACCAATTCCTATTTCATGCTCAAACTGATTAAAAACGGTTTCTAAACCCTCAGTTGAAAGTCGCCCAACAGGACCAAAACTTTCTTTTTTCCATTCTATTTTTTTATTGCCGAGCCAAAAATGATTGATTTCTTCAAAATCGTGATCTTCTGTCGCCATCCAATAAACAGGGATAAAATTTTGAGAAGGATAATTTTGTTTTAACTCTTTACAAAGATTTATAGTGGAAACAATTTTATATAAAAAATACAAAGGGCCAGTAAATAAATTTAATTGATGCCCAGTAGTAATTGTAAAAGTATTTTCTTTAGAAAGTAAAGCAATGTTTTCTTCTGTTTTAGCCGATGTATCTGTGTTTTTATATTGCAATTTTAGTTGCTCTACTAGCACTTTTCGGTTTTCAGCTGGGAAGTTTTTTTGCTTTTCTTCCCATTGTAGTTTAAAGTTTTCAATACTAGGAAATCGATTATACAAGCTTTTTAAATTTGACGCTTCATCTAAATAATCTAGCATTAATTTAGAAAAATATCCCGATTTTTTATAGCTTATACAGTCGCTTGGCATAGTTTGTTTTTTTTGTAAAAATACTAATTTTAAATTTCTTTCTTATTGCATACTCATTTATTTATAACTAAGTTTGACTATTAAACTTAAAGCTATGAAAATTATAAAAATAATTGGCGATGTTTTGCCTGTACCAAGTTATACCGTTCTTATTATTTGTTTCTTTTTACCTTTTTTTACAGTTACTTGTTCCGATACTGAATTGCTCTCTGTAACTGGATTTGAAATGATAAAAGGGGTAGATTTTCAAAAAGAAATGAAAAATAACGATTTGCAAAAATCATTAAATAAAGAGGTAGATGATGCTGAAAATGAGGTAGCGTCTGAAAGCGAATCGGCTTCTGATGAAGGAAAACAAAAACCTAGTATTATTTTAATAATTCCGTTTGTTATAGGTATAGTAGGGTTGATTTTTAGCTTTATTAAAAATAAAAGCAGAGCATTAATTCATCTTATATTTTCTGGTTTAATATTTATTTGTTTACTGGTTTTTGGTATTGGCATTAAAAACAGCAAAGAGCTTAATGCATTAGATACTATGGGAGAATCAACTGGGGACTTTGGTAATGCAATGGGTAACGGAATTATATCTGTTAATTTAGGTGGTGCTTATTTTGTGGCTTGCTTTTTTGCCTTATTAATTTTGTTTTATTTTGCTTTTGAAATCTATATTAAAAAGCAATTTACAGAAGTTACACCTAAAAAAGTTGTTTCAAACGATAGATACGAACAATTTTTAAATAAAGAAGACGAATAATTGAATCCAATTTTATTAATAACTCCGCCTTTTACCCAGCTCAACACGCCTTATCCGGCAACGGCTTATTTAAAAGGGTTTTTAAACACTAAAAATATTCCGTCCTATCAAATGGATTTGGGTATAGAAGTGGTGTTGGAGTTGTTTTCTAAAAAGGGTTTAACCTCTTTATTTGAAGTTGCTGCTGATACGTATTTGTTTGATGAGAATACCAAGCGTATTTATTTTTTAAAAGAAGATTACATTAGAACAATAGACGATGTAATTTTATTTTTACAAGGTCAAAACCCAACGTTGGCACGTCAAATTGCACAAGAAAATTACCTGCCCGAAGCCTCTCGTTTTTCGACTTTAGAAGAATTAGATTGGGCTTTTGGTTTTATGGGTTTGCAAGACAAAGCCAAGCATTTGGCAACCTTGTATTTAGAAGACTTGTCCGATTTTATAGTGTCTTGTGTAGATCCACATTTTGGGTTTAGTCGTTATGCAGAAAAGCTAGGTAGAAGTGCCAATTCCTTTGACGATTTACAAGCAGAATTAGATTTAGAACCTACTTATATAGATGCTGTTTCTTGGTCTTTATTAGAGCAAGTAATTGATGATCAAAAACCTAAATTGGTATGTTTTTCGGTTCCGTTTCCAGGTAATTTATACAGTGCTTTTAGAATGGCACAACACATAAAAATACACTTTCCAACTATTAAAATTGCAATGGGTGGTGGTTTTCCGAATACTGAACTTCGTTCGTTAACAGAAAAAAAGGTTTTCAATTATTTTGACTTTATTACTTTAGACGATGGCGAATTACCTATTGAACTGGTTTATGCATCTTTAGAGAATAATAAAGGAGATTTTAAACGCACATTTGTTTTAG
>CBFIIG010000098.1:0-6220 GCA_965662615.1 Flavobacterium sp. | reverse complement strand
TAAATCTACTAAATACGCATCCATTTCTGTATTCAACCTGTTTTGGTTAAATGAGCTTAAACCTTTATTTGCAATTTCGTTAGCTTTAAACGATTCGGCGTTTTCGTAGTTTTCGCCGTAACCATGAGAGCCTAAAAACCACAAAATAACCGATATGGCTAATATTATTTTACCTGCACCAAAAACAAACGCTTTGGTTTTTTCTACCACATTAATAGCTACGTTTTTAAACATTGGCACTTTGTAACTTGGCATTTCTACTACAAAATACGACTTGTTATTAAACTTTAAAATTCGATTTAAAATATATGCCGAAAATATAGCCATAAAGAACCCAAGAAGATACAAAAGCATCAACGTAAGCCCTTGTAAATTAAAGCCCATAAAACGTTTTTCGGGAATGATTAATGCAATTAATATAGCGTAAACTGGTAAACGTGCAGAGCAAGTAGTAAAAGGCGTTACTAAAATGGTAATTAGTCGCTCTTTCCAGTTTTCTATATTTCGGGCTCCCATTATTGCAGGAATAGCACAAGCAGTTCCCGAAATTAAAGGCACAATACTTTTGCCCGAAAGCCCAAAGCGTTGCATGATTTTGTCCATTAAAAAAACCACTCGGCTCATATAGCCACTTTCTTCTAAAAGGGAAATAAACAGAAATAAAAAGGCTATTTGAGGTATAAAAATAAGCACTCCGCCAATTCCTGGAACTAAGCCCAATGCAATAAGATCGGTAAACTTACCCGCAGGAAATGTTTTTTGCACATAAGTGCTTAATTGTGCAAATTGTTCGTCTATAAAGTCCATTGGAATACTACTCCAATCGAAAATAGATTGAAATATTAACAATAATACACCAAAAAAGATGAGGTAACCAAATACTTTATGCGTTAAAATTCGATCTAGTTTTCCTTGCAAATCGGTTGCTTTGGTACGGTCTATTTTCTGACCCACTTTTAGTGTTTCATTTATAAACTGATACCTTTTTATGGTTTCTTTTTGTTGTAGTCGTTTTAACTCTGCATGTGGTTTTGTAAAGTTATTTTGAATCTCATTTCGTTCTAAATTCAAAAAATTTACATCTTGTGTAATAACCAACCACAGTTTGTAAAGTAGTTGATTAGGGAATGCTTTTCGAAGTTTATCAAAATAATCATCATCAATTTCCGAAGCATTTAAACAGGCTTCAGTAGAAAGTGTTTTATAGTCTAAAATTAGTTGCTTTAAGGTCTCAATTCCTGTTTTTTTACGAGAACTCACCAATGCAATTTTGGTTTTTAACGTTTCTTCTAGTAACGGAATATTTAAGTCAATCCCTTTTTGTGGCATTCGGTCTGCCATATTTATTACCAAAACAGTAGGGATCTCCAAATCTTTTATTTGCGTAAAAAGCAAAAGGTTTCTTTTCAGATTTTCTACCTCAGTAACCACAACCACTACATCGGGAAAATCGGGGTCTTTTTTATTAAGTAATAACTCAATAACTACGTTTTCGTCTATAGAACTCGCATTCAAACTATAAGTACCAGGTAAGTCTAATATTGTAGCCGTAACCTCTTTGGAAAGTTTAGATGTTCCCGTTTTCTTTTCAACCGTAATACCAGGGTAATTACCAACTTGCTGATGCAAACCCGTTAAATGATTAAAAACTGAAGTTTTACCAACGTTTGGGTTTCCTATTAAAGCTACTTTTAGTTCTTTTTCCATTGGTTTTTACTCTTCTAGTTTTACCGTAATGCAATTTGCTGTTTCTTTCCGAATGGCAATATGCGATTCATCTACTACAAAATAGAGCGGATCTCCAAGTGGAGCAATTTGTCTAAGTTCAATCTTACTTTCGGGTAAACAGCCCATTTCTAGTAACTTTAGAGGAATTTCTTCTAAATTTACTTCTAAAACTGTAGCTTTTTGACCTATTTTGAGTTGTGATAATAAAATATTCACGCTTATTTAGATTGAATTAAAATACAAAGATAAATAATAAATTTTGCTTTACATCTATGTAATTACATAATTTGGAAACACCAATAGAGTTAAGCTATTTTGTTCTTAAAAACTCAATATCTTCTAGAAGTTGGCTTACATTTTTAGTAGCAATATCGCCAGTGTCTTTATTTAAATTTGTACCGTCGTAAAAACCTCTTATTCGTCCTTTTTTATCTACTAAAATAAAGTTTTCTGTATGTACCATATCGTACATTTCGTCGGGACTTCCTGTTTTTACGGCTAAATACGAACGGCGGGCAATAGAATAAATATCTTTTTGATTACCCGTAACTAAATTCCATTTTGCGTCTATTACTCCTTTTTCTAAAGCATATTTTTTTAAAACAGGTACGCTGTCTATTTGTGGTGTAACCGAATGAGAAAGCAACATTACATCGGGCATGTTTTTAATTTTTTCTTGCAGCCAAACCATATTATCTGTCATTTTAGGGCAAATGGTTGGGCAAGTTGTAAAAAAGAAATCGGCTACATAAATTTTGTCTTTATAGTCGTTTTGAGTTATGGTTTCTCCATTTTGATTGGTGAAAGCAAAATTTTCAATGGTATGGTTATAGCCAATGTGTTGCACCATAGAATCTACCAATTCTGGGTTTACATCTCTAGGTGTAAAAACAGGCAGTCTTTTTTGCGGTTGTTGTAAGGTGTATATGGCATAAAATATTCCAGAAAATACAATTGTTGCAACCAGAATAAAAAGTTGATTTCGTTTAAAAAATTGCTGCATTTTTATTTTTTTACAAAGATAAAAAACAAAAATGGGTTTAAAGTAACTGAAGTTGCTTTAAAAAAAGTGTTTTTCTATTGTTTATCATTTTAAATAATCTTTATATTTACCAAAATTCAAATACATTATGGTTTTAAGTAGGTTTTGGTTAGCAATATTTATCAGTTCAATAACATTTATATTAATTGGATTTTTTACGGGTAGTAATTACTCTTTAGATTTTGTTTTAAACGGACAAAAAGGAGATCCTATTCTTATTTCTGAAAAGTTTTTAGAAGAACTTCCTCAAGATTTACAAGAAAAAATTACAACTTCAGAAAATAAAACCTTCGTAATTAACAACAATACCAAAGATTTAGATACTACCTATACTTTTCAGAATAAAACCGTAAAAATATACAGCGGAGTGCAGCAATCAGACGGTTTGTTGCCAACGTGTAAAAGCAGTTTGATTGATTTAATTATTCCGTTAATGGCATATTTGGCTTTCTTTTGCGGTTTAATGCAGCTTTTAATAGATTCTGGAGCTTCGGAAAAACTGGCGAAAAAGCTTAGTCCCGTTTTTTCTAAAATATTCCCAAGTGTACCAAAAAACCACGAGTCTATATCATATATGACACTTAATTTTGCCGCTAATTTTTTAGGGCTAGATTCTGCCGCAACTCCTTTTGGACTAAAAGCGATGCAAAGTTTACAAGAAATTAACCCTGATAAAGACCAAGCCAGTGATGCACAAATTATGTTTATGTGTTTGCATGCTGCTGGTTTAACGCTTATACCAACGTCTATAATTGGTTATCGTGCTGCCGAAAATGCAACAAACCCTGCCGATGTTATGTTACCATGTATTATAACTTCATTTATTGGTACGCTAGCGGCCTTTATTTTGGTAGGTATTAAGCAGCGAATTAATTTTAAAAGTGCTTCGTTAGTAATTGCATTAATGGGATTAATTGGTGGTATTGTAGGTTTATTGTTTTACGTAAATAGTTTGGATTTAGTTGAAAAGAACTTTTTTACCAATAACCTTTCAGGTATTATGTTAATTGCAATTATTGCATCTACTTTGTTGTTTTCTTTTAAACACGAAAAGAAGTTTACTGCTCTCAAAACAACTATATTCGACTCGTTTGTAACGGGTGCTCAAAATGGAGTACAAACGGGTGTAACTATTTTTCCTTATGTTTTGGGAATGTTAGTTGCTATTTCTTTATTCCGTAACAGTGGTTTGTTTGAAATTATTGCTCACGGAATTTCGTTTTTATTTGCAAACATTGGTGTTAGTAAAGAAATAACGGATTCTTTACCTGTAGCGTTGCTTCGTCCTTTTAGTTCGGGTGGTTCGCGTGGCTTTATGATAGACTCTATGCGAAGTTTTGGCCCCGACTCTTTAACAGGGCGTTTAAGTTGTATTTTTCAATGTAGTGCCGAAACTACTTTTTATGTAATTGCGGTTTATTTTGGTAGTATTAACATGAAAAACACGCGCTATACTTTGGGAGCGATGCTATTGGTTGACTTAATTTGTGTAATTACGGCAATTTTTGTGGCTAGCTGGTTTTTTTAGATTTTTAAACCTATTATTGGTTTGTATTTAGAATGAGACTTTAGGAGTGAATTTTCAGTTGAATTACTTTTTCGATTTTGGTAAAAATCTTTGTTTTATTTAGGACGGGTCAAGTTTGCTGCTAACGTTTTGGCTATGTGTAGTTGCAGTGGTAAAGCTAAAAATCTTATTCGTGATGCGCAACTTTTGGTTCTTGTTATTACTTATTCCTGCAAGGTGGAATGCGAGCAATTACTTATAGTTATTCTTGTAAGCAGTTATTTATTCAGTTTTAAATACAGGGCTTCCAATTTGTCCAAAACATTCAGGATTTGGTATTTCGTTTGGATTGTTGAAAAAGCGATTTGCCGATTCCATCGCACATTGGTTGCTCCAATTAGTTGTTGGTGTATGTTTCCAACCTTTAAAGATTACATGATAGCTATTCGTGAAATTATCAGTCATAGATTTTGCCCACTTCACAGGTGTTTCGTTGTCGTATTCTCCGCTTATGAATAAAACAGGAATACTGCTTTTTATAGCTTGGTTTTCAATTTCTGCTTCTTCTTTTACTCCCCAAATTTTGCAAACTTCATTATCAAATACGGCAGGTGATAAACCTATAACTTCTGGATATCTGTTTGTTTCTGTCTCTATTTTTTCTAAAGAATTGAACGGATTTTCTTCCGCACACCATACTGAAAGTCGCATTCCTATTCCTGCCCCTCCACTTGGTTCTTGGAATAGATATGCAAGTTGTTCTTTAACTGATGTCAAGTCGCCATTCAATAACTTGTTAATTTCAAATGGAACGTTTGGAACACTTCCTGTTGAAGCTGAAGTAAAAACAGTTATCAAATCTTTTCCTTTTAAATAAAAAGTTTCTGTTTTACCACTTTTAGGATTTTCGATTTCAACTATTAGTGGATTAATAGTTTTTTCTTTTAAGTATTCAAAAAATCGATTTTTAATATTGGAATAAGCAGAATTACATTTTTCATTTTTCTCACAATCGGCAAGTAACGTTGTGATTGATTCCATTAGGTTTGTTACGCTTTCTTCATCGTAGTTAACTTCTAATGGAAGCGGTGAATCCATAACCACACTTCTAATCTTATCTGGATGATCTCTCATCAAGACTTGAGCGATTTTTGTACTGTAGGATATGGTAAGTAAATTATATTCATCAATCCCTAAAACATTTACCAAGTCATTAATATCAGATGCTATTTCGTTGGTATTGTAACCGTTTAGGTCAATTCCTTTCTCTTCAAGACGTTCTTTGCAAGATTTTGCCGATTGTATAAATAGTTCAGCGTTTTTGGCTAAATCAAAATTTGGTTGGTTAGATTTATATATTGCCTGTGACCATTCTGGACAATCTAAATGTGGTTTTGCGTAATAGTTTCCACGTTGCTCTACTAAAATGAAATCTCTATCATCAAGATATTTATAATAGTTCATATACTGTGCCGTTGGCATTGTTGTAGAGCCTGGACCACCAACTGTGTAAATAATTGGGTCTTTCTTTGGGTTTTCGCTACGGCTTTTAAAAATATAAACAGGTATTTCAATCGTTCTACTGTTTGGGTCTTGTCTATTCTCCAAAACTTCTAAATAACCAAAGGTGTATTTCTGACCTTTTTTTATTTTATGAGTCGTCTTTTTTGACTCTTTGAATTTGGGTTGGAAGTCAGATTTAGATTGTCCAAATATATTTGTGAAAATCAGCAGGCTTAATATAAAAATGAGACGTTTTGTTGTCATTCTTGATGTTGGTTTTAATTGCTTTCAACGTTTTGCGGCTTTGCGAAGTGGCGGCTTTGCGAAGCACTTCCTTGACCGCCCGCACGATTTTTGTTCCTAACTTTTGTTTACGCACTAAACCCGCTTTTTTTCCAAACAGCTGTTAGAGGAAGTTTTAATTTCATTCAATTTATTTA
>CBFIIG010000097.1:0-6233 GCA_965662615.1 Flavobacterium sp. | reverse complement strand
TCTTCAACCGCTTTTAATTCGTCTGATGTAACTTTACTAAAATGCGAAAAGTCAAAACGTAAATAATCTGCATTTACCAATGATCCTTTTTGCTCTACATGTGTGCCTAAAACCGTTCGTAAAGCTTGGTGCAACAAGTGCGTAGCGGAGTGGTTAGCTGCTGAATTAGCTCTGTTTGTTTCGTTAACAACCGCTGTAAAAACACCCTCTAAATGATTGGGTAATTCTTTTGTAAAATGAATAATTACATTATTTTCTTTTTTGGTGTCAACAATATAAATTACTTCGCCATTTGCTCCTTCTATAAAACCTTTATCACCTATTTGTCCTCCACCTTCTGGGTAAAAAGGGGTTAAGTTAAATACCAACTGATACATATCGCCGTCTTTAGCACTTTTTACTTTTCGGTAACGGGTAATTTTAACTTTGCTATTGGTATAATCATACCCTATAAATTCTTCTTCTGCATCTTCATATAATTCCGTCCAATCGCCAGTAGTTACCTTTGTTGCTGCTCTAGAACGTTCTTTTTGTTTTTGTAATTCGGCTTCAAAATCAGCTTCGTTTAATGTATATCCTTTTTCTCGAAGAATTAATGATGTTAAATCTATTGGAAAACCAAAAGTATCATATAATTCAAATGCTTTAGCACCCGATACTTCTTTGCTTTTGGTTTGTGAAATTATGGTATCTAACAAAACCAAACCTTGATCTAAGGTTCTTAAAAAAGATAATTCCTCTTCTTTAATTACTTGTGTTACCAAGTGTTCTTGTGATTTAATTTCGGGGAACACATCACCCAACTGATGACTTAGTGTTGCTACTAATTTATATATAAAGGCTTCTTTTGCATTTAAAAAGGTAAAAGCATAACGAATGGCACGGCGTAAAATACGTCTAATTACATAACCTGCTCCACCGTTAGATGGCAATTGACCATCGGCAATAGCAAAAGCTACTGCACGTACGTGATCTGCTACAACACGTATAGCAATGTTTGTTTTTTCTTGCGCTGCGGTTGCGTTTTTTGCGGTGTATTTGTTTTGAGTAATGGTTTCAATTTCTCTAATTAAGGGTGCAAAAACATCCGTGTCATAATTAGACTGAACACCTTGCATTACCATACACAAACGCTCAAAGCCCATTCCGGTATCTACGTGTTGTTGTTTTAGTTTTTCTAAAGAACCGTCTGCTTTACGGTTAAATTCCATAAAAACATTGTTCCAAATTTCTACCACTTGCGGGTGATCTCCGTTTACTAGAGTTTTGCCGTCTAATTTTGCTTTTTCTTCGGCAGAACGAATATCTACGTGAATTTCTGAACTTGGTCCACAAGGGCCTTGCTCGCCCATTTCCCAAAAATTATCTTTTTTATTTCCTAAAATTATGCGGTCTTCAGCAATTAAGGTTTTCCAAATATCATATGACTCCTGGTCAAATGGTACGCCTTCTTCTTCGTTACCTTCAAAAACGGTTACGTATAAAATGTCTTTGTCTATTTTGTAAACTTCGGTTAGTAGTTCCCAAGCCCAAGGCAAAGCTTCTTTTTTAAAATAATCACCAAAAGACCAGTTCCCTAACATTTCGAACATGGTGTGGTGGTAGGTGTCAAAACCAACATCTTCTAAATCGTTATGTTTACCCGAAACGCGCAAACATTTTTGAGTATCGGTTATTCTGTTGTTTTTTGGTACAGCATTTCCTAAAAAATATTCTTTAAATTGAGCCATTCCAGAGTTATTAAACATAAGGGTTGGGTCGTTTTTTAAAACTATGGGTGCCGATGGAACTATGGTGTGCCCTTTTTGTTTAAAGAAATTTAAATAGTGATTGCGTATGTCTTGTGCTTTCATAGGTACTGCTTGTAACTTTTACCGATTATAATATGATGACTCCTCTAGCCCTGATTGCAGTGGAAATCTTTTTTTATTTTTTGTAAAAATAAAAAAAATTGCAACGGAAAGCAGGAACATGGCTTGTAAATTTGCCCAAGCTTTTTGCTTCAAATAAAAATATTTTGAAACATTTTTAACTTTTGTTCGTATAACAGTTGTATTCTTTTTAAATTTAGCACAAAAATAGCATAATTTAATACATGGCGAAGGTAAAATATTATTACGACCCCGAAAATTTGTCGTATCGACCGATAAAACTTAAAAAACGAAGAAAATTCGCTTATGTTTTGTTGTTTTTGGTTGCTTCGGCTTTATTTGGATTTTTTAGCTTTGTGGCGCTTTTAAATACATCATATTTTGAAACACCTAAAGATAAATTGCTTACGGGTGATTTAGAGTCAATGAAAATTAATTATAAGCTTTTAAATAAAAAAGTGGATTTATTAAGTGGGGTTTTAGATGCAATTGAGGAAAGAGATAATAATTTATACCGCATTTATTTTAATGCAGAGCCTATTCCACAAGATGTAAGAAATGCTGGTTTTGGTGGTGTAAACCGATATAAAAACTTGGAAGGTTTTAATAATTCGGAATTGGTTATAAACACTACAAAAAAAGTAGATGAGCTTACAAAAGCAACAGTAATTCAGTCGAAATCCTTAGACGATGTAATTGCGTTGGCAAAGAAAAAGGAGCAATTTTTGTCGGCAATACCAGCTATTCAGCCTGTGAAAAATGAAGATTTAAAACGTATGGCTTCTGGATTTGGTTACAGAAGTGACCCTTTTACTAAAATTAGAAAGTTCCATTTTGGTATGGATTTTAGTGCTCGCACAGGAACACCTATTTATGCTACTGGTGATGGTGTTGTTTTAAAAGCAGACCGCTCGTTATCTGGTTACGGAAACCATATAGAAATTAAGCACGGTTTTGGTTATGTTACGCTTTATGCCCATTTAAGTGCTTACAAATGCAGACCTGGACAACGTGTTAAACGTGGCGATATTATAGGTTTGGTTGGTAATACTGGGCGAAGTCAAGGACCTCACCTACATTATGAGGTTATAAAAGATGGTGAAAAAGTGAATCCAATGGACTTTTATTACGGTAGTATTTCGGCTCAAGAATATGTAGAAATTGCTAAATTAGCAAACCAAGAAAATCAATCTTTAGACTAAAAAAATGCAGCTAGAATTACCCGAAAAACGATATTACTCTATAGGCGAATTAGCCAAAGCTTTTGATATTAATGCATCTACAATTCGGTTTTGGGATAAAGAGTTTGATGTTTTAAAACCAAAGAAAAACGCTAAAGGAAACCGAAAATTTACGCCAGAAGATGTAAATAATTTAAAACTTATTTATCATTTGGTTAAAGAACGTGGCTTTACCTTAGATGGTGCTAAAACGCATTTAAAAGAAAAACCAAAAAAATCACTCGATAGTTTTGAACTTATAGACAAGCTAGAAAGTGCAAAAAAACAATTACAACGATTAAAAGAGTTGTTGTAAATATTAATAATTAAATTTGAACCATAAAAATAAAAAACAAAAATCATGAAAAAAGGACTTATAGCTTTAATTGTTGTTGCGATAATTGGGTTTATCTCATACTCTTATTTAAAAGGGATAAATAATACTGCTTTTACATTAGAACAAGATGTTAAAGAAAGTTGGGGTAATGTAGAAACGTCTTATCAAAGAAGAAATGACCTTATTGGTAACTTAGTTAAAACCGTAAAAGGTGCTGCGGATTTCGAAAAATCTTCATTAGAAGCCGTAATTAATGCGCGTAGTAAAGCAACAGGTGTTACCATAGATCCTACTAATATTACACCAGAACAATTGCAACAATTTAACCAAGCACAAGGCGGTTTAAGTAGTGCTTTGTCTCGCTTATTGGTTACAGTAGAAAAATATCCTGATTTAAAAGCGAATCAAAATTTTTTAAAATTACAAGACGAGTTGGTAAGTACAGAAAACCAAATTTTAACTGCTCGAACACGTTTCAACGAAGCAATTAAACCATATAATAATCACGTTGGTGTTTTTCCTAACAGTATTTTTGCAAAATGGTTTGGGTTTACAGAAAAACCATTCTTTGAAGCAGAAGAAGGTGCTGAAAAACCAGTTGATGTTGAATTTGACTTTAGCAACAAATCAGAATAAAAAACATAAAAGGGTCAGAAAGTAATTTTTGACCCTTTTTTTGCTACCCAAAATATATCTTATATGTCTAAAACAGAAGATTTTTTAACGCCCACAGAAGAGCAAGAAATTGTTAAGGCAATAGCATTAGCCGAAAAGCAAACATCAGGAGAAATTCGTGTGCACTTAGAAGAAAAAAGTGACTTAGAACCTATGGAGCGTGCTAAAGAAGTTTTTTTACAACTAAATATGCAACAAACAGATGCCCGAAACGGTGTGTTGTTTTATGTTGCTGTGAGCAATAAAAAATTTGCCGTTTTAGGTGACGAAGGAATAAACAAAGTTGTAACACCTAATTTTTGGGAAAGCACCAAAGAAGCGGTTTTAAATCAATTTAAAACAGGTAATTTTAAAACAGGTTTAATTGATGGAATTACCGAAGCCGGAAACCAATTAAAAGCACATTTTCCATATCAAACAGACGATGAAAATGAACTTTCTAACGAAATATCTAAAGGATAATGCAGAACCTAAAATTTACTTTTTATAACTTACTTTTTTTATTGTTTAGCACTTTTGCTTTTGCACAATATAACATTCCCGATATACCAAAATTTCAAACCAGTGTATACGATTATGCCGCTTTATTAAGCCCAAACGAAAAACAACAACTGGAAAGTAAACTTATTCAATATGCCGATACTACAACTACTCAAATAGTAGTAATTACAGTAGAAAGTTTAAAGGGCGAAGATATTGGTGTTTTAACCCCGCGTTGGGCGCAAGAATGGGGAATTGGCGGTACTAAAAAAAATGACAACGGTGTTTTAATTTTAGTTGCTAAAACTGAACGAAAAATATGGATTTCGCCAGGTTACGGTTTAGAACAATATTTAACCGCAGGTACAAATGGAGAAATTATACGTAACATTATTTTACCCGAATTTAAAGCCGGTAGTTACTATCGTGGTTTAGACGCAGGAACAAATGCAATTTTTGAAGTTTTTAATGGTACATTTTCTGGAACAAGAAAGGACAATAAGAATGAAAAAAACAGTGCGGTTCCTTTACTTATTATGTTATTTATTTTTATTGTAATTATTGTATTAGCATCTAAAAACAAAGGCGGTGGTGGTGGAAATGGTACAGGTAAATTTAGAGGTCCAGATTTAATGGATATGATTATTTTAAGCAGCATGGGTAGAAGCGGAGGCGGCGGTTTTGGCGGTTCGTCTGGTGGTGGTTTTGGCGGAGGCGGCTTCGGCGGTGGTTTTGGCGGCGGTGGTTTTTCTGGTGGCGGTGCTGGCGGAAGTTGGTAATTTTAAAGTCGAAAATCTTAAAGTCATAAAGTTTAAAGTCGAATGTTTAAAAGAAATACTAAGTATTATTTTAGTTAAAAAACTGATGTTGGATTATACTGTTAATTTTATATCTTCAAATCTTCAAATTTTCAAATCTTCAAATCAAATTAATGCAATTCACTACTCCAGTTCCCATTAAAAAAGCAGAAAAAGCAATAGGCTATACTTCACAAATAATGTTGTTGGGTTCTTGTTTTTCTGATTCTATTGGAGAAAAATTTAATTATTCTAAATTTAAAACATTAGCCAATCCGTTTGGTGTATTGTTTAGTCCTACAGCAATATATACCCTAATTGAGCGTGCTGCAGATTTGCATTTATTTACCAAATCCGACTTGGTTTTTCACAACGAGTTATGGCATTGTTTAGAAGTGCACTCGCAGTTTAGTAATCCTAATTCTGAGCAGCTTTTAGCTGTTTTAAATGAAGAATTAAAAAAAGTAAATGAGTTTTTAAAAAATACATCTCATGTGTTTATAACCTTTGGTACAGCATGGGTATATAAACATATAGATAAAAATATTCGTGTTGCCAATTGCCATAAAATGCCACAAAAGGAGTTTCAAAAGCAATTACTTTCTGTAGAAGAAGTTGCTCATTTTTCGGCACGTATTAATGAGAAATTAAAAGCTTTAAATTCAAACGTATCTATTGTATTTACTGTTTCGCCAGTGCGACATATAAAAGATGGTTTTGTAGAAAATAACAGAAGTAAAGCGCATTTAATTGCGGGCATACACCAAGCAAATTCAAGTTACTTTCCAAGTTATGAAATTATGATGGATGAGCTTCGGGATTATCGTTTTTATAGTTCCGATATGTTGCATCC
>CBFIIG010000096.1:0-6292 GCA_965662615.1 Flavobacterium sp. | reverse complement strand
TGCTCCCCCTCTTGGGCTCGAACCAAGGACCCTCTGATTAACAGTCAGATGCTCTAACCAACTGAGCTAAGGAGGAAGTTATTGTGCTTTTTAGCGGTTGCAAATATAAAATGAATTTTTATTAACTCAAATTATTTTTTCAATTAAATTTATAAAAGTTTATCTACCACTAATTGATAGATGTCTTTACCAAAGGTTAAAGCCATAAGTGTAAGCAATATAAGCATTCCGGCAGTTTGTACATAGCCCATTGCTTTATCGCTTAACGTTTTACCAGTAATCATTTCGGCAATAGTAAATAAAGCGTGTCCACCGTCTAAACCTGGTATTGGTAAAAGGTTAATAAATGCCAAACCTATAGAGAATAAAGCTGTAAAATTCCAAATAAACTCCCAATCCCATTCGTTAGGTAATCTACGTGCAATACCTACCGGACTTTGCACTTGCTTGTAAGCTTCCGTTTTAGGACTTAAAATTAATTTAAACTGCTTTACATTATAAACCAACAATTGCCACGACTCTTTAAATGCTGCAGGCATTGCTTCGCCTAGTGATAATTGATTGTTAACTTCAAAATTTTCGCTTGCTATTGTAGCATTTGGTGTAAATTGTATTTTGCCATCTTGGCTTACTTTAGACTTTAAATGAATAATTTCCCCAGAACGTAAAATATCAACCGTAACACTATCTCCTTTATGACTTTCCAACAAAGGTGCTAATTCATCATAATATGTGATTTTAGAACCCGAAACGGCTTTAATTTCATCTCCTACTTGCAAACCTGCAGCAGCAGCAAAAGTATTTGGAGCAACAGAATCTACAGTTACATTTGTATATCTTGGTCGCATAAAGCTTTTCCCTTCAGTTGCAATTATTTTACCTTTTTGCTCGTCTGTAAGTGAGATATTTATTTTTTGACCTGCTCTTTCAACTAAAATAGAATCGCTTAGTAAAACATCTATTACCATCCAATTGAATTTAGGCTGCATTTTACCATCAACAGAAAGTATTTTATCTCCGTTTTTAAAACCAACACTTGTGCCTACTTCGGTAAAAGAAAGTCCGTTTTGTTGTATGGCTTCTGTAGAAACGTATTTTTGACCTACTGTAGAGAACATAACTGTATAAATAAGCCAAGCCAATACAATATTCACAATTATACCACCAAGCATAATAATTAAACGCTGCCAAGCCGGTTTAGACCTGAATTCCCATTCTTGTGGTTCTTGGTTCATTTGGTCGGTATCCATACTTTCGTCTATCATACCCGATAGTTTTACATAGCCACCAATTGGCAACCAACCTATACCCCATTCGGTGTCGTTTATTTTCTTTTTAAATATAGAAAAACCTGCATCCATAAATAAATAGAATTTTTCTACCCTTACTTTAAATATACGTGCAGCTATATAATGCCCAAATTCGTGAAGAATTACTAAAATTGATAATATGAATAAAATCTGTGCTACTTGAATCATTTTTGGTGTTTTAAAAAGCAAAAGTAAGGTTTTCACCTTACTTATTTTTACTTTTTTATTTTTGAATTAGTTTTTTATAAAATTTTTAAGAGTTCTACCGTTTTTAGTTTCTATATCTATTAAATAATAACCACTACTTAACGCTTCTACATTTATTATATGTTCCGTAGTTGTTTTAACTAAAGCGCCAATGCTATTATAAATTTTGCAAACAATTATTTGTTCCGTTTGCGGTAAATCTACAGTTAATGTGTTTAAAACCGGATTTGGATACAACGAAACTAAACTTTCGTTAAAAGACTGCGAATGAAGTAAAGTTAAGTTGTTAAATGCCGAAACAATATGTTTATTAGGGTCGAAAAGAGCCTGTTCTACGTTAAAATTAACAGGTAATATAAACTCTTGCCCATTTGTTGTATGTTCAACAACCACATCTGTAAAAACAGTTGGATCAGCAGAAAAAAGACGTATTTCCAAAGGCATTTCGAAAAATGAAACCGAACTAGATTGGGTCTGGTTTACTTTTATTTTAACCTCATTTGTATTTTGCATAGCAACTTCAATAGCATAAGACGGATAGCCTTGACCATATACCCAATCGTTAAAAAACTCGGTTAAACTAGCTCCATACGCTGTTTCTAAATGTGATTTTAACTGATCAGTTACAGCATAATCAAAAGCCAAATCGGTATCGTTTAAATAATTATTTAAAGCTAAGAAAAAAGCAGTGTCTCCCATTTTCCAACGCAGCATTTCTAATACCATTGCACCTTTGTTGTACGACAACCTGCTGCTAAATATTCTAGAAACATTTGTAGCTTCACTATCCGATAAATAAACGGCTCCGTTAGGCTGTGAAGTAATACTTGCTATTCTGTTGTTTTTCCAGTTGACAAAAGCTGCATTACCATCTAAATTCTCATATACCAATCCAGACAAATAGGTTGCAAAACCTTCGTTTAACCAAATGTCTTTCCACGTACCGCAAGTAACTTTGTTACCAAACCATTGATGTGCCAATTCATGAGCAATTAAATTTCTATCGAAACTACCCATAAAAGAAACAGTTGTGTGTTCCATTCCGCCACCCCAACCAAACTCGGCGTGACCGTATTTTTCGTTGGCATACGGATAGGTGTTAAATAAATCCTCGAACAAATCCATTATAGGTAAAGTTTGAGCCAGTAAATTCTGCTTGATAGCAAAATCTTCTGGATATAAGTAATTCACCACGGGAAATGTATTGGGAGCAGTTCCTGCAGTTTGGTTAAATACCTGATAATTGGTTACTGCTATAGCAATTAAATATGCTGGTATTGGGTGATTGTGACTAAAATGTGTTGTTTTTTGACCGCCTAAAATGGTTTGACTTTGCTCTACTCCATTTGAAACGCTTGTGTAAGCCTGTGGTGCAGTAATATAAACATCTACAGCCTCTATTTTATCAACTAAATCTTGCTTGCAAGGCCACCAATCTCTTGCTCCAAAAGGCTCAGAAAGGGTAAATAAAACAGGAGTACCATTATGAGTTTCTGTAGTAAAAGCTGATTCTGAAGTTGATGGTGCTCCAGAATAATTAATTTTTACTGTTGCTGAACTTCCTGTGTTTAAAACAGATGCCAATTGAATGGTTAATTCTGTATTGCTTTGGGTAAACGGGCGCGATGCTCCGTTTTGTGTAACAGAAGATACGGTTAGGTTATTGGTTAAGTCAAAAACCACGTTGCTCATTGTACCTAAAGCTGTAAAAGTAGATGTAACTTCTCCTGTTATAAAATAAACTGCTGGATCAACTGTAAAACGTAACTCTTGGTACGTAATATCGTAATTATACGTATTGGGATTGGTAAATACTTCTTGAGAGAACGACGAAGATTTTCGTTCTGCTTCGGCAATTATCTCTACCTCATCTATTTGTTGAGACCAAGAAAAAGAAGAAACAAAAAGAAGCGCTAGCGTGATGTATTTTTTCATTTTACGTTGTTTTATGTTACGAATATACAAATTATAACAGTTTTTTAATTAAAAAACCCGAACTCTAATTGGTTGTTAAAGTTCGGGTTCTATGAATTATCTATTAAAGATTACCAAATTTTTACTCTGTTCTCTGGTGAAACATATAAACTGTCTCCCTCTTTTATTGAAAACGAAGAATAAAAAGAATCTACGTTTTGTAAAGGCACGTATGCTCTATACATTGCCGGAGAGTGTGGGTCTGTTTTAACTTGGCTTTTTATAGCTTCGTCTCTCATTTTACTTCTCCAAATGGTTGCCCAAGAGATAAAGAAACGTTGGTCTGGTGTGAAACCATCTATTAAACCTGGGTCTCCGTTTTCTTTTAAAAACAATTGTAAACCGTCGTAAGCTGCATTTACTCCACCTAAATCTCCAATATTTTCTCCTAAAGTAAATTTACCATCTACATAAATACCTGGTATAGGTTGTAGGTTAGAATATTGTTCTGCTAATGCACCTCCTAAACCTGTAAATTGCTCTAAATCTTCGTCGCTCCACCAGTTAATAAGGTTTCCGTCTGCGTTATAACGCGAACCAGAATCGTCAAAACCATGCGATATTTCGTGACCAATTACAGCCCCAATTCCACCATAATTAACCGCTTCGTCTGCTCTGTAATCATAAAAAGGCGGTTGTAAAATAGCTGCTGGAAAAACAATTTCGTTATTCGTAGGGTTAAAATAAGCATTTACCGTTTGTGGCGCCATTCCCCATTCTTCTTTATCTACTGGCTTACCTAATTTTGCATAATTTTCGGCAGTTGACCATTTAGAATATGCTATAGAGTTAGCAAAATAAGAAGCGTCTTTATCTATGTTTAGTTTAGAATAGTCTTTCCATTTGTCTGGATAGCCTATTTTAACTCTCGATTTTTTTAATTTTTCTTTAGCACTTTCTTTGGTTGCTTTTGTCATCCAAGGCAAGTTATCTATTCGGTTTTCAAATGCTTTAAAAACATTTGCAATCATTGCTTCAGCTTTAGCTTTAGCTTCTGGTGGAAACATTTTATCTACATAAAGTTTACCTAAAGCTTCTCCTAATCTTCTGTTTACCGTTTGTAAAGCTCTTTCATTAGCTGGTCTTTGTTGTAAAGCACCTCCTAAAGTTTTGCTATAAAAATCCCAATTTGCCGTTTCTATTTCTGTTGTTAACTCATCAGATGCACCACGAAGCATGTTCCATTTTATAAAAGCTTTCCATGCCGCTACATTATTTTCTTTAAAAATAGTTTCTAAAGTTGTTATGTATTTTGGCTGCGATACAATAATTGAATCTAAACTTCCGATTCCCACGGTTTCAAAATGATTTTTCCAATCTACTGTTGGCGCTAATTTTTGCAAATCTGCCATAGCCATTGGGTTGTATGTTTTTCTTCGGTCACGTCTTTCTACACGGTCTAAAGTTGCAGTTGACATTTTAGTTTCTAAATCTAAAATCAATTGAGCATCTGCTGCAGAAGTTGCTTCGTCTTGACCTAAAAATTGCAACATTCTGGTAACGTGCGCTAGGTATTTTTCTCTTTTTTCTTTGTTGTCTGGAGCGTCAGACACGTAATAATCTCTGTCTGGCAAACCAAAACTACCTGTACCTAAATACACTACATTTTTATTGCTGTCTTTAGCATCAGCGTAAACGTATGCGCCAAAAAAACCAGTACCCATTTCGGCATCTAATTCTTGAGTTAAAGCAATTAAATCTTTAGCATTTGTTATTTTATCAACTTTAGCCAAATAGGGCTTTAAAGGCTCAATTCCTGCTTTGTCTCTTGCAACAGTATCTAAAATAACATTGTACAAGTTAATTGCTTTTGCCGGGTCTCCAGAGAGGTTTTTATCTTTAGACGCTTCTTCAACAATAGCTAAAACGTCTTCGTCTGTTTTTTTTCTAAGCTCATCAAAACTTCCCCAACGGGTTCTATCTGCTGGTATTGTTGTGCTATCTACCCATCTACCGTTTACGTATCTAAAAAAATCGTTACCGGGAGTAACTGTGGTGTCCATGTAAGCTAAATTTATACCTATTGGCCCATTGTCTTCTGGTTTTTGTTCTGTTTTACAGCTGCTTAAAGCTAATAAAGCCGTAAGTGCCAAAACCGAATTTTGTTTCATATTCATAATTAATAGTTTAGTTTTATGGTTATAAGTGCCTTTTTTTAAAAAAATGTTACACTATTTTGGGTTTAGTTCTTTAAAAGTCGCTTAGTGATTGTATTATTCTCTGTTTTTATTTTTACAAAATACAAACCGGTTGCATAGCTAGAAAGATCTATTTGTACTTTGTTTGATGTTGTGTTTTGAGAAAAAATCAATTTACCCATTACATCATAAATATCAATAGTTTTATTATCTAAATCATTTAGTTCTACTGTAAATAAACCTTTTGTTGGGTTTGGATATAGCTTGATGTTTTGTTCATTAAATACACTTTCAGAAAGTGAACCTTGTTCTTGAATGACAAAATTATCAATTACCACTCCTTCATTATTTACATATCCATCTGAATAAAATTTAAACCTAAAAATTACTTGAGTATTCATTGCTAATGCCGATAATTCGTGTGCATAGCTTTTTAACGTTGCGTCGGTTCCTGTCCATTGTTTTCCTGGGCAATCGGCACAATTATTTCCTGGCAAAGTTGAACTATTATACCAATCTACTCCTTCTTCTCCTAATATTTCCCATGTATTTCCTCCATTGACACTATATTCAAAAACCAGAAAATCCCATTCTTCCTCAATATCAAAAGCCATATCAAAACGGACTTCCGGGTTGGTCATACTGCTTAAATCATAACAATTA
>CBFIIG010000095.1:0-6344 GCA_965662615.1 Flavobacterium sp. | reverse complement strand
TTGTTTTAAAAACAATTTAGAAGATGCCAAAAAACTTATTCCGCTTTTACTCAACCAAAAAAATGTAGCCTTTGAGTTGGTAATTATTGACAACAATTCTACAGATAATGATGCGTCTATTACTTTTTTTGAGCAAATAGAAAAAGAAAACACCAATGTTAAATTGGTAAAAGTAGAAAATAACGAAGCCTTTTGGGGAAATAAAAAATACGCATTAACATTAGGTATTAAAGCGGCTTCTAACGAAAAAATGGCTTTTATAGAACCAAATTACGAACCTGCAAGCGAAAATTGGTTGGCTATTTTAAACAACTCTATTACTCCCGAAAAACAAATTATTTTAGGTTACACCGCAATTAAAAAGAAGAAAAACAATCTTAAAAATAAAATTATTCGATTTGAAAACCTGTTGTACCACATGCAAATGTTTGGCTATATACAAAGAAAAAAACCAACGTTTGCAGCAAATACAAATTTGGCATATACCAAAAAAACCTATTTTGACAATCAAGGGTTTATGAACCACATGAAAATAAGATTGGGCGAAGCCGACCTTTTTGTAAACGAAGCTGGAACAAAAACCAACACAACTTACACCATAGATGCTGAAGCTAGAGTAATTAGAAAAAACTATAAAAAATACAGCACTTGGTTAAACGATATTAGAAAAAGAAACTACACCACTCGTTTTTACAACAAAACCGAACAATTTACTCTTAACTTGTTTTTAATTAACAAAGTACTATTTTACACCTTACTAACTGTACTTTTAATTTTACAACAAAACCTAATTATTACAGGTGCAGCAGCATTATTAAGTATAATTGTTTCGGGAATTACAATTGGTTATTCTACTAATAAATTAAAAGAAAAAGACCTATTATATTGGTTTCCTTTTTTAGAAATTATAATTGTTTTTATAACACTAAAAATTAAACTTAAAAACGCTTTTATAGAACAGGACTATTGGAAATAAAACCAGAAGACATACAGCGCAACATTCAACAAGCCCAAAAAGGCGATCAGCAAGCATTTACTTTTTTGCTGGACTTGTATTGGAATGAAGTGTATGGTTTTATGCTAAATAGAACCGAAAACGAAGCCGATACAGACGATATTGTTATACAAACTTTTGCCAAAGCTTTTGATAAAATAGAAACCTATAATCCCGATTTTGGTTTAAACACTTGGCTAATTGCTATTGCCAAAAACGTACATATAGATTTGGTTAGAAAAAAGAAAAAAAACCTATTTGTAAGTTTAAACGAAGAGCAAGAGAACCAAACAAAATACGCTGTAAAAGACGAAGCACCTACAGCTGAAGACAATTTAATTACTGAACAAAATTTAGCTCATTTGCAACGCAATATTAAAAAGTTAAAGCCCATGTATCAGGAAATAATTCAGTTGCGTTACTTTAACGAACTCTCTTATTTAGAAATTGCCGAAACACTAAACGAACCGCTTAATAACGTAAAAGTGAAATTATTACGTGCCAAAAAACTATTGGCAGAAATAATTAAAAAGAATACTAAGAATCCGTTTTAGTTTTAAAAAGTCTAAAGTTTAAGGTCTAAAGTTGAATGCTTTGGAGAAGTGCGTAATTTAATTTACTTTTCATACAAATAAATTCTGTTTAAAACTTGAAACTCTCCTTGCTTCTCACTTCTTTCGATTTTAAAACTTTAAGACATTCGACAATGAACCATTTGAGATTTCTCCCATTGGTCGAAATGACAAAATTGGATTAAACTTGAAACCTTAAACTTGAACCTTAAACTTTAAACTTGAAACTTTAGACTTTAAGACATTCAACTTTAAACTTTAGACTTATAAACAAATCTTAAAAC
Organism: Flavobacterium sp.; assembly: GCA_965662615.1. GTDB lineage: Bacteria > Bacteroidota > Bacteroidia > Flavobacteriales > Flavobacteriaceae > Flavobacterium. Next base: position 4,494 of record CBFIIG010000095.1, on the reverse strand, counting down.
CTTGTTTGGTTGTTTCTTTTACAATAAAGATGCTTATCTTTGTGCTTCAAATACGGATTTTTATGAATACGATAAATGACAATGTTTTTCCGCCACAAAAAGCAGTTCCAAAACCAAAATGGCTTAGGGTAAAATTACCTACGGGTAAAAAATACACAGAGTTAAGAGGCTTGGTTGATAAATACAATTTAAATACCATTTGTGCATCGGGAAGTTGCCCAAACATGGGTGAATGCTGGGGCGAAGGAACCGCTACATTTATGATTTTAGGAAACGTTTGCACCCGATCTTGTGGATTTTGCGGTGTAAAAACAGGACGACCAGAAAATGTAGATTGGGACGAACCAGAAAAAGTATCGCGTTCTATTAAAATTATGAAAATAAAACACGCGGTTATTACCAGTGTAGATAGAGACGATATTAAAGATGGTGGTTCTATTATTTGGGCAGAAACGGTAAAAGCCATTCGAAGAATGAACCCAACAACTACTTTAGAAACTTTAATTCCCGATTTTCAGGGAATGACTCGTAATATAGACCGAATTGTAGAAGTGGCTCCGGAAGTGGTTTCGCACAATATGGAAACCGTAAAGCGTTTAACCAGAGAGGTTAGAATACAGGCTAAATACGAACGTAGTTTAGAGGTTTTGCGTTACTTAAAAGAGCAAGGCATTAACAGAACAAAGTCGGGAATTATGCTTGGTTTAGGTGAAACCGAAGAGGAAGTAATACAAACGATGCACGATATTAGAAATGCAAATGTTGATATTATTACTATTGGACAATACTTGCAGCCGAGTAAAAAACACTTGCCTGTAAAGGAATTTATTACGCCAGAACAGTTTGAAAAATACGAAAGAATTGGAAAAGAGCTTGGCTTTATTCATGTTGAAAGTGGTGCTTTGGTTCGTTCGTCTTATCATGCCGAAAAACACATACATTAATATTATATGAATACAATTAATGTTGCTATTAACGGTTTTGGGCGTATTGGTCGAAATCTTTTTAAATTATTGCACAACCACCCTACAATAAATGTGGTTGCTATAAACGATTTGGCCGATACCGAAACCATGCTGCATTTGTTAAAATACGACAGTATTCATGGGCGTTTTCCGTTTGAAAGTGCACTTACACAAAACGGATTTACTATAAATGGCAAGCAGGTTGATTTTTATCACGAAAAAAATATTGAAAACTTAAATTGGCAAAATATTGATGTGGTTATAGAAGCCACCGGTAAGTTTAAAACGTACGATTTAGCCCATAAACACATTTTAGCTGGAGCCAAAAAAGTAATTTTATCTGCTCCGCCAGAAGACGACCAAATTAAAGCTGTGGTTTTAGGTGTTAATGAAAACACTTTATATGGCGACGAAAAAATAGTATCTAACGCCAGTTGTACTACTAATAATGCCGCTCCCATGATACAAATTATGGAAGAACTTTGCGGTATAGAACAAGCGTATATTACTACTGTTCATTCGTTTACTACCGACCAAAGTTTACACGATCAACCGCATAAAGATTTACGCAGAGCCAGAGGTGCAAGTCAGTCTATAGTACCTACTACAACAGGAGCTGCCAAAGCTTTAACCAAAATTTTTCCGCATTTAGAAGGTAAAATGGGTGGCTGTGGAATTCGTGTTCCTGTGCCAGATGGCTCGTTAACCGATATTACTTTAAATGTAAAGCGAGAAGTTACCATTGAAGAAATTAATGAAGCTTTTAAAAAAGCAGCTCAACAAAAATACAAAGGCATTTTAGATTACACCGAAGACCCTATTGTTTCTGTAGATATATTGGGTAATTCGCATTCGTGTTTATTCGATGCAGGCTTAACATCTGTAATTGATAAAATGGTAAAAGTAGTAGGTTGGTACGATAACGAAATTGGCTATTCGAATCGTTTAAAAGATTTAATTTTACTACTTGGTAAGTAACCAATTTTCGAATAAACTAAACAAAGGCAACTGCGCATTTTTAGCCGCTTGTAACACTTTGTTATGGTCAATTTTTTCTAAAGAAACTGTATTTCCCATATCTGTAACCACCGAAACGGCTGTAACTTCCAAACTCATGTGATTGGCAACAATAACTTCGGGTACAGTGGACATACCCACTACATCACCTCCTAAAATAGAAATCATTTTATACTCGGCTTTGGTTTCAAAACTTGGGCCTTGCAAGCCATAATACACTCCTTTTTGCAGTTGAATTTTATTTTCTAAAGCAAAAGTAGACAATTGATCTATGTATTTTAAATGATACGGCTCGTGCATATCTAAAAATCGTGGACCAAAACGATTGTCGTTTTCACCTCGTAACGGGTGAATAGGGAAAGCGTTAATATGATCTGTAATAAGAACCAAATCGCCAACATTATAATTAGAATTTATACCACCAACTGCATTGGTTAAAAGCACTTTTTTAATGCCTAATTGAAAAAGAACACGCATGTAAAAAGTAACCTCCTCCATGGTGTGTCCCTCATAAAAATGCAAGCGGCCTTGTACCAAAACCACTTCAACACCCTTTAGTGTCCCAAAAACAAAATTACCTTTATGTCCTTCTACGGTTGTGTTTTTAAAATGAGGAATTTCACTAAACGGAATTTTAACCTTGTTTTCTAGTTTATGTACTAAACTTCCCAAACCAGACCCCAATACCAAAGCAGCCTTTGGTCTAAAGGTTGTTTTACTAAAAATATAGTCTTTAGCTAAAATAGAATTATCCCAAATGCTCATGAATCTGATTTTGAAATTGAACTTCGTTTGCCAGAAATTCCATTTTTATAGGCAAGTAATACAATTGTTCCGCAGGTATTTTACCTTCTAAACGGGTAAAATCTTTTTCGGTAGTAATAATTTTTTTGCCTTTTGCTTTTTGTAAAATTTTTGAAATATCGCTATCCGTAAAATTATGATGATCGGGATAAACCAAAGTTGATGTTTTAGCTATTTTTAAATAATCTAAAAACGGCTTGGGTTTTGCAATTCCGGCAACAGCAATAAAAGAATTAGATGTAAACTCCGAAAAAGATAAAGTTTCACTGGTATTACGAACCAAAGCATCGTAAGCAATAGTTGTAAAATAAACAGGCACATTTACTTGTAGAGCAGCACTTATTTTTTGCTGTTCAATAACCGACAGCGTAGCTGGACACTTGGTTACAAAAACAGCATTTGCTCGTTTTTTTCCGCTTTTTGGTTCTCTTAAATTCCCAAAAGGCAATATATAATCGGAAGAAAAAAGAGCATCAAAAGACGTTAACAACACATAAAAAGAAGCTTTTAGTTTGCGGTGTTGGTAAGCATCGTCTAAAACTACCACTTCGGTTTTGGGTAATTTAGTAATAATCTCAGAAACACCTTCTACCCTATTGGCATGCACAACCAAAGGTGTATTGGGGAATTTTGAATGTATTTGAAAAGGTTCATCGCCAATATCTAAGGCCGTGCTGCTTTTTGTAGCCCAAACCAAACCTTTGGTTTTTCGTTTATAACCTCTACTTAAAACTACTACTTTTTTAGTTGATAAATGCGAAAGTAAATATTCTACAAAAGGTGTTTTCCCCGTACCGCCAGTACTTAGATTACCAATAGCAATTACAGGTTTATTGAAAGAAGTACTTTTTAAAAAACCACTATCATAGGCTTTATTTCGTAAAAAAGTAACCAACCAATAAACAATTGCCAGCGGAAAAAGTATTTTTCTTAGGATATTCATAGTACGAAAGTAAGGTTTTTTTATCTTTGAAAAAACAAACACAATCACATATCTAAATAAAGTATGAAAATCTGGCAACTTGAAGGCATTTTAAATGAAATGGCACCCTTGGCTTACGCCGAAAGTTATGACAATGTAGGTTTATTGGTAGGCAACCCTCAAGAAGATATAAAAGGTGTTTTGGTATGCCATGATGCTTTAGAAAGTGTAATTGACGAAGCTATTGCAAAAAAATGCAATGCTGTGGTTTGTTTTCACCCCATATTATTTAGCGGATTAAAAAAAATTACCGGTAAAAACTATGTAGAAAAGGCGGTTTTAAAAGCCATAAAAAACGACATTGCTATTTTAGCCGTTCATACCTCTTTAGACAATCACCAGGAAGGCGTAAATAAAATATTGTGTAACGCTTTGGGGTTAGAAAACAAAAATACTTATCCCTAAAACACAATATATAGAAAAACTAATTGCTTTTGTACCACAAAAAAACTTAGATGATGTTAAAAACGCATTGATTTCTGTTGGCGCAGGCACTATTGGGAATTATTCTAATTGTAGTTTTACATCAAACGGAACGGGTACTTTTAAAGGCAACGAAAACAGCAAACCTGTTGTAGGGCAAAAAAATAAATTAGAAACCGTAAGTGAGGTGAAATTGGAAGTTACTTTCGAAAAACATCTACAAAGCAAGGTTTTAAAAGCATTATTTGAAAATCATCCTTATGAAGAAGTGGCTTACGAAATTTATAGTTTAGAAAATAAACT
>CBFIIG010000094.1:0-6379 GCA_965662615.1 Flavobacterium sp. | reverse complement strand
AAATGGTAATTACTTTTTTCAAATAGCAAAAATTAGAGCTTTACGACTCATTTTAGATTCGTTAGCTAAAGAATATAATTTTACTGCTGGTTTTCATATTATTGCGCAACCTGCAATGCGTAACAAAACCTTATACGATTATAATGTAAATATGTTGCGAACTACAACCGAATGTATGAGTGCAATTTTAGGTGGTGCAGATGCGGTAAGTAATCTTTCTTACGATGCGTTATACCACAAATCTAATGAGTTTGGCGATAGAATTGCCCGTAATCAATTGCTAATTTTAAAAAGCGAAAGCTATTTAGAGCAAGTTGCAAACCCCGCAGATGGTTCATATTACATAGAAAATATAACCCAACAATTAGCTGAAAAAGCATTAGATATTTTTAAACTAATTGAACAAAAAGACGGATTTATATCACAACTTTTTGAAGGTACAATTCAGCGAAAAACTGAAGAAAGTCATTTGCAAGAATTAGAACGAATTGCAAACGGAAAAGATGTTTTAGTTGGTACAACCAAATACCAAAACAAAAACGATAAAATGAAAAATGATTTGGAGTTATTTCCTTTTCAGAAAATAAACCCTCGCAAAACAATTATAAAACCACTTGTGGCTAAACGTGTGGCAGAAGCAATAGAAAAAGAACGTTTAGAAACAGAGTAAATTACAAACGGTTTTAAAAAAAGTATCATGAGAAAAGACATTCAACATATAAGCCTTAACACTACTAAAACTGTAGCTAGTTCTTCAGTAAAGTCACATAACACTGCCGAAGGTATTGAAGTTAAAGACAATTATGCTAAAGAAGACATTGCGCAAAGTTATCACTTGGGTTTTGGAGCAGGAAAAGCACCTAACTTGCGAGGCCCATACAGTACCATGTACGTTCAGCAACCCTGGACGATTAGACAATACGCCGGTTTTTCTACTGCCGAAGAAAGCAACGCTTTTTACCGTAGAAATTTAGCAGCAGGTCAAAAAGGATTATCTGTAGCATTTGATTTACCAACACATAGAGGGTATGACTCAGATCATGAACGTGTAGTTGGAGATGTTGGAAAAGCAGGTGTTGCCATAGATACAGTAGAAGATATGAAAGTACTTTTCGATCAAATACCTTTGGGAGAAATGTCGGTTTCTATGACAATGAACGGTGCTGTTTTACCAATTATGGCTTTTTATATAGTTGCTGCTCAAGAGCAAGGCGTAAGTTTAAACCAATTAGCAGGAACCATTCAAAACGATATTTTAAAAGAGTTTATGGTGCGTAATACGTACATCTACCCGCCTACTCCATCTATGAAAATTATTGCGGATATTTTTGAATATACAAGTAAAAATATGCCCAAGTTTAATTCCATTTCTATATCGGGATACCACATGCAGGAAGCTGGTGCAACGGCTGACATTGAATTGGCTTATACTCTGGCAGATGGATTAGAATACATTAGAAAAGGAATAGAAGCTGGTATGGATATAGACACTTTTGCACCTCGATTGTCTTTCTTTTGGGCTATAGGAATGAATCATTTTATGGAAATTGCCAAAATGCGTGCAGCTCGTATGTTATGGGCAAAATTGGTAAAACAATTTAATCCTAAAAACGAAAAATCATTATCGCTTAGAACACACTGCCAAACCAGTGGTTGGAGTTTAACAGAGCAAGATCCTTTTAATAATGTTGCAAGAACCTGTATAGAAGCAGCGGCAGCGGCTTTTGGCGGAACACAATCGTTACACACCAACGCTTTAGACGAAGCCATTGCATTACCAACCGATTTTTCGGCACGTATTGCTCGTAATACACAATTGTATTTGCAAAACGAAACCAAAATTACTAAAACAGTTGATCCTTGGGGTGGTAGTTATTATGTAGAAAAGTTAACGGAAGAAATTACCGAAAAAGCTTGGAAACTTATTGAAGAAGTGGAAGAACTAGGCGGTATGACAAAAGCCATAGAAGCAGGTATTCCTAAACTAAGAATTGAAGAAGCTGCAGCGCGTAAACAAGCTCGAATAGACAGCAACCAAGATATTATAGTTGGTGTAAATAAATACCGTTTAGACAAAGAAGATCCGTTGCATATACTTGATGTGGACAACCAAATGGTACGTAAACAACAAATGGAAAGTTTACAACAAATTAAAGAAAATAGAGATTCAACCAAAGTTAACAAAGCATTAGAAGCCTTAACAACAGCTGCAAAATCGGGAGAAGAAAACCTTTTAGCCTTGGCTGTAGAAGCAGCAAAAGAACGTGCTACATTAGGTGAAATAAGCGATGCTTTAGAATTGGTTTATGGAAGATATAAAGCACAAATTAAATCGTTTAGTGGCGTGTATAGTAAAGAAATAAACAACGACGAAAGTTTTGCTAAAGCAAAACAAATGGCGAATACTTTTGCCGAAAAAGAAGGTAGAAGACCTCGTATAATGATTGCCAAAATGGGGCAAGACGGACACGACAGAGGTGCTAAAGTAGTAGCCACTGGTTACGCCGATGTTGGTTTTGATGTGGATATTGGCCCACTTTTTCAAACACCTGCCGAAGCTGCAAAACAAGCGGTAGAAAATGATGTGCATATTTTAGGTGTATCATCATTAGCTGCTGGACATAAAACGTTAGTACCGCAAGTTATAGCCGAATTAAAAAAATATGGTAGAGAAGATATTATGGTAATTGTTGGTGGAGTAATTCCTGCTCAAGATTACGAATACCTTTTTGAGCAAGGTGCATTAGCTGTTTTTGGTCCTGGAACAAAAATTAGTGAAGCTGCAATTGCTATTTTGGAAATATTAATAAATGAGTGATTTTTTTAATTACATTTAACAAGACACGTTAAATATTTAAACATTTTGTCGGTATTTTACCTATTTTTATAGATAAAAATAAAATTTATAAATAAATATTTATATATTTGAGATTATTATTAATTAATCATAAAAGAATAAGTATGAAAATAAATTTTACTTTAGGAATCACTTTACTATTTGGTTTTGTTCTACAAGCACAAACCATTGTAAGTACAACTGCTCAAAATAAAAAAGTAATTTTAGAGGAGTTTACAGGGATTTATTGTGGTTATTGTCCACAAGGTCATGCTGTGGCAGAAGGTATAAAACAAGATGACCCAAATAATATATTTATAATTAACATTCACGACGGGCCTTTTGCAAATCCAGATCCAGGCGATCCAGATTATACTACACCCTTTGGATGGCCAATAATTTTACAATCCGATGTTTATGGATATCCTGGAGGTACTATTAACAGAACCGTTTTTAGCGCATTTTCGGATAACCCTGGAGGAACTGCAATGGGAAGATTCGATTGGGAAGAGGCAGCAGATATTACAAAAGCGCAAAGCTCTTATGTAAATGTTGCTTTAGAGGCTAATATTAACGTTCAAACAAATGAGTTAACCGTACATGTAGAAGTATATTATACGGGTTCTAGTCCTGTTTCTTCAAACAAACTTAATGTTGCTTTACTACAAAATAATACAAAAGGACCACAAAGTGGTGGATATTTAGGTAACGAGTATAATCATCAACACCGTTTAGTTCATTTAATTACTGGTCAATGGGGAGAAAATATAACAACTACAGCTGCTGGGACATTTGTAGATAGAACATATACTTATACACTACCAACTAATTATAATAGCATACCTGTTGATATTGCTGAATTAGAATTAGTAGCTTTTGTTGCAGAAACTCAACAGAGTATTATTTCTGGGAATGGAGCCAAACCTACGTATAGTGGTATAGTTGGTAATGATGTTAATTTAAAATCAATAGCTAACATATCTAGTGTTTGTACTGAAAATATTGAACCTAAAATCACAATTCAAAACATTAGTCCAAATCCATTAACAAATTTACCTATTACATATAAGGTAAATAATGGAGCACCTCAAATTTATAATTGGACGGGTAGTATTGGTGTTATGAAATCTCAAGAAATTCAATTTCCAATAAGTGGATTTAATCTTTTAAATTCTAATTCAATAGAAATATCAGTTCCTACAGACTCAAACGTATCTAATAACATTAAAACACAAAGTTTTGATTCATCTGTAGTTGCAACAACAAATTTAACACTTTCTATTATAACGGATAATTACGGATATGAATGTAGTTGGAATTTTAAAAATTCCCAAGGTGTAATCGTTCAATCTGGGCCAATAAGTAATTATAGTAATAATTCAACCTTTACTATACCTATAACACTTGACAACAATGAGTGTTTCACTTTTAATTTAATTGATGATTATGGTGATGGTGGCTGTACAGTAAATTTAAAAGATTCAAATAATACAACAATTTACAGTACAACTGGAGAATATGGTTCTGGAGAATCAAAACAATTTGCAACCGGTTCAATCTTATCTTCAAATTTAGAAACTCAAAATGAATTCTTCTTATATCCAAACCCATCTAATGGGTTACTAAAAATAAAAACACCTGAATTAGTTGAAGTTATAATAAGTGATTTTACCGGAAAAAGTGTTTTTAAAGCTTCAAATATAGAAAACGAAGATATAATTAATTTAACTCATTTAACTTCTGGAGTGTATTTTGTAAAGATAAGTTCCGAATTTGCAGAAAAGAATCAAAAAATTATAATTAAGTAAACTTTTCTAAAAAAATTGTAGTTTTACAAATTATAGTATAACCAAGCTAATAGATGCCTCAAGTGGTTTAAACTACTTGAGGTATTTTAAATTATAACATAAAAAATAATCAACTTATTTGTAACAAAAAAAGAAAAATAAGTACAAATATATAGATGCAAAAACTTGAAGCAAAATTTGTTGAACTTGTAAAGGAAAACCAGAACATAGTACATAAAATATGTAGGCTATATACGCACGATCAAGATTCACATAACGATTTGTTTCAAGAAATTACCATACAATTATGGAAAGCCTATCCAAAATTTAGAGGAGATGCTAAATTTAGTACTTGGGCATACCGTGTGGGTTTAAACACCGCAATTACATTATACCGTAAAAAAAAGAAAAGCATAAACACTATTGAATTCGATTCCACTTTTCATAAAGTTACTCAAGAAGAATATAATTATGAAGAAGAAGAGCAACTTAAACTTATGTATAGTGCAATTAGCGAATTAAACGATATAGAAAAAGCGTTGGTGTTTTTGTATTTAGAAGATAAAAATTACACCGAAATATCTGAAACACTTGGAATTAGTGAAGTAAATGCAAGGGTAAAAATCAACAGAATTAAAGGCAAATTAAAAAAAATATTAAATCCGTAAAAAATGGATGAATTAGATATATTAAAAAAAGACTGGCATAAAAACGGTTCTAACTTTAAACAAGTAGATGAAAACCAAATTTATGCGATGCTAAAAAAGAACTCCTCTTCTATTGTAAAATGGATTCTTGTAATTAGTATTGTAGAGTTTATTATTTTACGCTTAGTAGATGTGTATTTTTTATTCGATGAAAAATATTCGAACCTTTTAGAAACATATCATTTAAATAAAATAGAAATTGTAATAGACGTTGTAAACTATACCGTTTTATTGTATTTTATTTATCAGTTTTATAAAAATTTCAAAACCATAAAATCTACCGATTCGGTAAAACAGTTAACAAAATCTATACTAAAAACACGTAAAACCGTAAAGCAATATGTGGGTTTTAATTTGGGTTTAGTGTTTGTTTACACACTAATTGGATTTAAGTCTCAAATTAAATACGACCCCGTAATTTCTAAACATTACGAAAATTTTACTTTAGAAATTATATTAATTGCAAGTGTTGTAATATTGGTTTTCTTGTTATTAATATGGTTTTTTTATAAAATATTGTATGGTTTTCTACTAGAAAAATTAAATAGAAATTACGCCGATTTAAAAAAACTAGATATATAAAAAATGGAGCTTAATAGCTCCATTTTCTTTGTTTATTTAATTTTTCTTGTTCTTCAATCTCTTCTAATGGAATTACTTTTAAAAAACTAGGGTGCTGTTCAATAGCATATTCTATTTTTTCAATAACACTATCTACTTCTTCATTCTCATAATCTATTTGTAAAGGCTCTTTTATAACCATAGATTGCAAAATACCTTTCTTTTTTACTCGTAACCCTTTACGGTCGAAAGAACGTCTAAAACCATCTATCACAATAGGCACAACAATAGGCTTGTGTTGTTTAATGATGTGAGCTGTTCCTTTTCTTACGGGTTTAAAAGAGCGCGTAGTACCTTGCGGAAAAGTAATTACCCAACCGTCTTCTAAAGCAATTTTAATATTTTCAGTATCGTTTGGGTTTACTTCTCTTTTAACATCTTTTCCTTCGGCACGCCAAGTTCTTTCTACAGAAATTGCACCAGCATAT
>CBFIIG010000093.1:272-6417 GCA_965662615.1 Flavobacterium sp. | reverse complement strand
CTGCTGGTAAGAATGATTTTAAACCTTCATACAGTTTTTCATTTACTTCTCTATCAACTCCTTCACCTTCTTCGTCAACTTTATATTTAGTTGTTATTTTAAGTTGGTTGTCGTTTCCAAATATTTTAGCTTCGGCACTACCAAAAATGGCATCACTAGAAAGTATTTTTGTAATTTCTTGTGCATTAACCGATTTATCAAAACGTACTTGGTATGTTCTACCTCCAACAAAATCTACTCCTTGGTTTAACCCTTTTGTAAATAAAGAGAAAACACTTAAAGCAATAAATAATCCTGAGATTAAATAAGCAATTTTACGCTTTCCTAAGAAATCAATGTTTATGTTTTTAAACCAGTTTTTTGTGATAGATGTAGAAAATGCTAATTTTTCATTTTTAGCAATACTCCAGTCTAAGAAAATACGAGTAATAAAAATAGCTGTAAATAAAGATGTTAATATACCTATTAATAATGTAGTTGCGAAACCTTTAATTGGTCCTGTACCAAATACTAAAAGTATTAATGCTGTTAAAGCTGTAGTAATGTTTGCATCTACAATAGAAGACATTGCCCCTTTCCAAGTAAAAGCGTAATTTACAGCTTCTTCCACTGTTTTACCACTGTCTAGCTCTTCTTTAGCACGCTCAAATATAATTACGTTGGCATCTACCGCCATACCAATAGTTAATACAATACCTGCAATACCAGGTAATGTAAGTACCGCTCCAAAACTTGCTAACGCACCAAATATAAATAAGATGTTTATTAACAAAGCTAAGTTAGCATAGAATCCAGTTTTTCCGTAATAGAAAACCATCCATAATAACACCAAAGAGAAACCAATTAAAAACGACATTACACCGCTGTCAATTGCTTCTTTACCTAATGATGGCCCTACTACATCTGACTGAATAATTTCGGCTCTTGCTGGTAATTTACCTGCTTTTAATATGTTCGCTAAATCTTTAGTTTCAGATATAGAAAAGTTTCCTGTAATTTCTGAACGACCTCCTGTAATTGCGCCACGGCTTACACCTGGTGCAGAATATACTTGGTTGTCTAAAACAATTGCAATGGCATTACCTTGCTTAGAAACAGTTCCTGTTAAACGTTCCCATTGTTTTGCACCCGCACCATTCATTTGCATAGTAACAGCAGGCTGTCCCATTTGATCGTAAGTGTCAGACGCATCTACAATAACACCACCTGCAATAGGTGCTTTATTGCTTCTGTTTCCTTTAAGCGCATATAACTCTACAAACTCTGGCGTTTTAGAATCTAATTTACCCCAAACAAATTTTACATTTGTAATAGCACCAGATCGCATATTTTTTATATCACTTCTGTTTAAATACCCCATTACAGTTGCAGTATCTTTTACAGAGAAAAGACCCACATAATTCGTTTGAGGATTTAATTGAGAAACTAATTTATCAAAAAGTGGGTTTACAACTGTTTTAGTAGAATCTACTGTTGTAGTAAGCAAAGAATCTAATCCAGTTGCAGCTTCTGCTACTTCGGCAGTTGCTTTTTCTGCAATTTCGGTTTTCTTTAAAGCCTCGTTTACAGAAACTAAATAAGAACCTACTTCGTCTAATTTAAACGTTTCCCAAAATTCTAACTGAGCAGAACTTTGTAATAATTTCTTAATACGGTCTACATCTTTAGCACCAGGTAATTCTACTAAAATTCTACCCGAGTTACCTAACATTTGTATATTAGGCTGAGTAACACCAAATTTGTCAATACGTTCACGCAATACTTTAAAAGCACTTTCTACCGATTCTAAAACTTTTTGTTTGATTAAAGGCTCAACTTGAGCATTCGTCATATTAAGCTTAATGATATCATCTAAATCTCTATTTCTAAAGATATCCGTGTCCGAAAGGTTGATTTTTGCTTTTTCTACTTCTACAAAAAACGCATCGATATAATCTTGATTTCCTTGTTGGTTAGTTTGTGCATCTTTTAAAGCTCTATTAAACGCTACATTTTTTGTGTCGTTTGCTAGTCCTTTAAGTACATCTTTAACCGAAATTTGAAGAATTACGTTGATTCCTCCTTCTAAGTCTAAACCTTTATTTAACTGATTGTTTGTAACTTCAGCATAAGTTTGACCTAAAAATACTTTTTTATCTTTTATAGAATCTAAGTATTTTACTTCTTTTGTTAAATCGCCATTAGCATAAGCTTTTGCTTTGCTTTGTATGTTACCTGCTACAAATGTAAATGACAGCTGATAAACACAAACAGCAGCAAATAAAATTGCGAAAAACTTAATAAGTCCTTTGTTTTGCATTATTGATTATTTATTTATTATTCTTATTTAAAAAACGAGCAAATATAAAATAATGAAAAGGATATACCAATTTTATTTTAAGTTGCTCATTTATCTTAAAAAAATAAAACGGTAATTTTTACCGTTTTGTTTTTAATTAATTTTATAAAACAGCGCTTAAATCACTGTTCATGTTTCTTACTGCTTCTGCACTTTTTGCAAATAATGCTTTTTCAGCATCATTTAACTGTATATCTACAATTTGCTCAACTCCATTTTTACCAATAATACATGGTACACCAATACAAATATCGTTTTGTCCATACTCACCTTCTAATAATACTGAACAAGGAATCATACGTTTTTGGTCATTTAAAATACTATCTACTAAAAATGCAACAGATGCTCCAGGAGCATACCAAGCCGATGTTCCTAATAACCCTGTTAAAGTTGCACCACCAACCATAGTTGCAGCAGCTACTTTGTCCATTTCGTCTTGAGACAAAAAGTTAGAAACAGGTGAACCAGCGTAAGATGCTAAACGTGTTAAAGGAATCATAGTTGTATCACCGTGACCTCCAATTACCATACCTTGTACATCATTTAAAGGCTTATCTAAAGCTTCTGCCAAACGGTATTTAAAACGAGAACTATCTAAAGCTCCTCCCATTCCAATTACTCTATTTTTTGGTAAACCTGTAGCTTTAAGTGCCAAATACGTCATGGTGTCCATTGGATTAGAAACCACTACTATAATTGCTTCTGGAGAATGTTGTAAAATATTTTCTGAAACTGTTTTTACAATTCCTGCATTAATTCCAATTAATTCTTCACGAGTCATACCTGGTTTTCTTGGAATACCAGATGTAATAACCACTACATTTGAATTTGCTGTTTTAGCATAATCGTTAGTACTTCCTTTAACAACAGTATTAAAACCTGTTGTAGTAGCACATTGCATAAGATCCATAGCTTTCCCTTCGGCAAAACCTTCTTTAATGTCTAATAATACTACTTCACTTGCAATTCCTCTATACGAAATAACGTCTGCACATGTTGCTCCAACGTTTCCAGCTCCTACAATTGTAACCTTCATTTTTTTTATTTTTTAAAATTAATTTGATATTGAACTCCTAAATTTACATTGAAAAACTTACCTAATAATACACCACTTTGTATATTGAAATCTCCTAAAGAGTATCTTCCTGATACTTCGTGAATACTATTAAAGCGTCTTCCGTCTTTTTTTGCTATTTCTTCATTTAGTATATCTGCTAATGGTATAACTTGGCTAAAAGCAGATTCTTCGCCTTGTAAATAATAATTGGTATTACTTAAAACTGTAATTGAACTTAGCATTAGCTCAAAATTACCCCAAGCCTTACTTGCCGAAACTTGGAACTGCCAATTTTCTACTTCTCCCACTATTTCACTTACTCCCACATCACCTAATAACTCAACGTCGGTTTCTATAAAATCGAACGAAAGATCTTCGTAAGAAGCTGCTAAAAGAGCTGCCAATGCAATATTATTGCGTTCTAAAAATGGCATGTGCTGACTAATATTATATTTTAATCCCAAACCATACATTTGATAAGATCCTTTTTTTAACTGCACTTTAGACGAATATCTACCCATTACTTCTAAACCACCCCACAACTCAACACCTGCCTGTAGGTAGGGATAAATAACTTGTTCTTGATTAACGCCTTCTGGAGCACTAATACTAATTGGTAAAACTCCTAAGTTTCCAGTAAAACTATAATCAACTTCACCACCTAAACCTGTTGGAGCTTCCACAGTTGTTTGTCCGTTTGGTAAATTAAAAAACGAAAAATCAGATTGATTAACCGTAAAGCTTCTATTCGCTTTTGGTACAAAAAATGCATTACCATGCAAACCAAAAGTTACTGTACCAAAACCTTGTTTTTTTGGCGTTGTCATCCATAAAGGTACCGATTGATAAATCACAGCATCTAAAGATGGCCCAATAAACTTATCCGAATAAAAAACAGCGTCTTTTACAAAATTATCTACATCTTCTGTTAAATCTTCAAACTGTGCAAAAGCACTATTTGAAAAAAATAAAAGAGCAAATACAGCTATAATGTTTTTTAGTTTAAGCATCAATTTTGGCATAAGCAGCATTTTTCTCTATAAACTCTCTACGCGGTGGAACTTCATCTCCCATAAGCATAGAAAATATTCGATCTGCTTCTGATAAATTATCTATTGTTACTTGACGTAATGTTCTAAAATCTGGATTCATTGTTGTATCCCACAATTGTTCTGCATTCATCTCTCCCAAACCTTTATAACGTTGTATAGCAACAGAACCACCCATATTTTGCGCAATTACATCACGTTGGTTGTCATTCCAAGCATATTCCTTTTTAGTTCCTTTTTTAACTAAATATAGAGGTGGTGTAGCAATATAAACGTGTCCATTTTCTATTAACTCACGCATAAATCTAAAGAAGAAAGTTAAAATTAAAGTAGAAATGTGGCTACCATCAACATCGGCATCACACATAATAACTACTTTGTGGTATCTTAATTTGGATAAATTTAGAGCCTTACTATCTTCTTCTGTACCAACGGTTACCCCAAGTGCTGTAAAGATATTTTTAATCTCTTCGTTCTCAAAAACCTTATGTTGCATGGCTTTTTCAACATTAAGAATCTTACCTCTTAAAGGTAAAATAGCCTGAAAAGCTCTATCTCTACCTTGCTTAGCCGTTCCACCTGCCGAATCCCCCTCAACAAGAAATACTTCGCATTTTGCAGGATCTTGCTCAGAACAGTCAGAAAGTTTACCTGGTAAGCCTCCACCGCCCATAACGGTTTTACGCTGTACCATTTCACGCGCTTTTTTAGCCGCATGACGTGCTTGCGCTGCCAAAATTACTTTTTGAACAATGGTTTTAGCATCCGCTGGATTTTCTTCTAAATAATCCTCAAGCATTTCGGCAACAGCCTGACTTACAGGAGAAACTACTTCACGGTTACCTAATTTTGTTTTTGTTTGTCCTTCGAATTGTGGTTCTTGTACTTTTACCGAAATAATAGCCGTTAAACCTTCACGGAAGTCATCACCCGCAATTTCAAATTTTAATTTATCTAATAAGCCCGATGCGTCTGCATATTTTTTAAGTGTACGCGTAAGTCCCATTCTAAAACCAGACAAATGCGTACCACCTTCATGGGTATTAATGTTATTTACATATGAGAAAATATTCTCTGAATAACTTGTGTTATATATTAAAGCGACTTCAACAGGAATACCATCCTTTTCGTTCTCCATGCTAATTACATGCGAAATAATTGGCTCTCTACTTTTATCTAAAAAGGCAACAAACTCCTTTAAACCTTCTTCAGAATGAAAAGTTTCTACAGGAAACTCACCTTTTTCATCTACCGTTCTTTTATCTGTAAGGGTAATTGTTATTCCTTTATTAAGAAACGAAAGCTCACGTAAACGTGCAGCTAATGTATCGTAATTATACTCTGTAGTTTGTTGAAATATAGATGTGTCTGGTTTAAAAACTACAATTGTACCTCTTTTATCTGTTGTACCCACTTGCTTAACAGGGTACATAGATTTACCACGTTCGTACTCTTGCTCGTAAATTTTACCTTCTCTAAAAACGGTTGCTTTTAAATGATCTGATAATGCATTAACACAAGAAACTCCAACACCGTGTAAACCACCAGAAACTTTATAAGAATCTTTGTCGAATTTACCACCGGCTCCAATTTTAGTCATTACAACTTCAAGTGCAGAAATACCTTCTTTTTTGTGCATATCTACTGGAATACCACGACCGTTGTCTTCTACAGAAACTGAATTATCTTCTAAAATAGCAA
>CBFIIG010000093.1:0-262 GCA_965662615.1 Flavobacterium sp. | reverse complement strand
CATCAATAGAGTTATCTACAACTTCATACACCAAATGATGCAAACCTCTTACACCCGTATCTCCAATATACATAGAAGGACGCATACGCACATGCTCCATTCCTTCTAGCGCCTGAATACTATCCGCAGAATAACTCCCTTTATTGTTTACTTCTTCACTCATATAATTATACTTAAAATCTCATTTTTTGATTAACATACAAATATACATCAAATTAAAAAAGGCACAAAATGATAGCCCTCAACATCTTTCTAAGTTATT
>CBFIIG010000092.1:0-6539 GCA_965662615.1 Flavobacterium sp. | reverse complement strand
CGCGAACAACTATTGTATTACCATTGCGTAGATTTGTTATTTTTAACTTTGTGCCAAAAGGTAATGTTTTGTGTGCTGCAGTTAACTCTTTATTAGAGAAAATTTCTCCACTTGCAGTCATTCTTCCATTAAACATATTGTGGTAATAAGATGCTTTTACGTTGGTTTTAAATGGTTTCCATTTATAGTTAGAAAGGTCACCTTCTTTAGTTACCGACTTTGCTTTTTTAATTTCAAAGTAATCTTCTGTCCAAACAGTGTCTTTTGGTTGAGGATCTATAGCTGCCGTGGTTTTAATTGTTTTTTTAACTGTATCTGTAATTGTAACAAAAACAGCTTTACTTGTTCTAAAATTAGAACGAGTAAAGCTGTTGTAAAATAGTGCACTTAAAAGTACTAAACTAGCAAGTAGTGTTTTCATATTGGTGATGTTACGCCAACCAACTACTCCAAGGTATTCTAGATAATATTAGTACTAGGCCTATAGTATAGAAGATGGCAATTTTTTTGAATTTACCGTTATTGCTTTCTTCTTTTTTGTGTTTGCTCCAGCCAATGGTTATTAATGCAATAGCTATAATATTAGTTAAAGGATGCTCTACTGCTGTTAGGCGTAATGCACCATTACTCATTTGACTTATAGCGTCTAAGCCTACTGGTGACAAAAAGTAAAGTATAAACCCTATTACCAATTGTATGTGACAAAAAATTAAAGCAAATAAAGATAATCTCAAATCTTTTGCTGCAAATAATTTTTTAGATGAAACGCCATAAATAGCGTTTAATGATGCCAATACCAATATGGCAAGTGCGATGTATGCTAATATACTGTGAACGGTTTTAATAGTTTCGTACATGTTTTTTTTGTTTAGTGTTAATAACAAAGATATAAAAAAAACCGCTTAGTAAAACTAAGCGGTTTTGGTATTTGTAATGTGGTTTATTAGAAGTTGTAACGTACTGTAACGTTCCATGTTCTTCCCCAACCAAAGAAACCTCTGTTAGAAGTATTTATTCCATTAAATGTATCATCTCCAGCTTCTGCTTGAGTATTTGAAGTTAATTCAGATAAATAAACTTCGTCAAACACGTTGTTCATGTTTACACGGAAGTTTAAATTATCTTTTTTCTCTTTTCCTACAAACATACGGTAAGATATTCCAGCGTCAACTAAATCGTAATCTGGTAACATTAAATTTTCTTTTACTGCACCTACATTAGCATAAAGATTAGAGTAATTTCTCCAATCAGCATCTATAGAGAAGTTTTTAAAGATTTGGTATTTAGCACCTAATCCCCATGTTGTTTGAGCGGCATCTCCTACCATTCCTCCATCAACATCTTCTGCTTCTTCTTTTAAAATATTAAGATTTTCATCAAAATATCTTGTAACTACGTCGTTAGCATATACCCAGTCTCCAAAAGATGCGAAACCTTTAATGTCTAAGTTATTAGTTGGTCTTGCAACGAAATCTAATTCAACACCAGAGTGAATTTGTTCTACACCTAAATTTGTTTTGTAATATAAGTCACCAGGGTTTAAGCCAGTTATACCTGTATTTGCATTAGCTGTATTAGAACTTGTAACAACTCTGTTTTTCCAAGATGTTCTGTATGCGTTAACATTAGCAGAGAAAATACTAGATTTAAATCCGTATCCTAACTCTAAACCTACAATATCTTCGTTAGAAGTTAATGGGTTAACTGCGTTAGTATAATTTAAATAAATATTATCATGGTATGGCTGACGAGAGTAAACTCCTGCGTTACCGTAAACTGAGTGCTTTTCTGCAAACGTGTAGCTTGCACCCCCTTTAGCATTATATCCTACATTTGACACTTTTTCAGAAACTTGCGCTTCTGGTAAATAGTCATAACGGTCTGTTCTTTCGTGACTTTGGTTAGAAACTGAACCTTGGAAGAAAGCAGAGAAATCATCTTTTACATATTCTAATTGAGAGAAGAAACCTCCGTAAGATATAACTTCGCTGTAGTCATAATCAATTTTTTGATTATCCGCTGCTGTATTGAAGAAAGCAGTCCATGGATCTGCTGCAATAGATTCATTAACTGTATTTGATACAGAAACTCCACTAGATAAATGGTTTGCGTTTTTAAGAGTTCTAGACTCTGTCCATGTATTTAAACCAATAAAGTCTCCAACTTGTCTGTAATGATCACCATTATATAAACGAACATCTAAACCAGCGTTTAATGATAATTCATCTGTTAATTGTGTTTTATAGTTAGATACTAAACCGTACCAAGCGTGGTTGTTCATTGACGAACGAATTAAGTATGTATTATTTCCAAACATACCTTCTCCGTTAGCTGTTGCATTGTTTGCAGCAATTGTATCGAAATCGATGTTTCCAGTTGCTGTTCTAAAGCTTTTACCATAACCACCTGTTCCACCTCCACGTCCCCATGAAGCATAAAGTACAGTTGATAAACTCGATTTGTCGTTAATTTCGAAATCCCAGTTTAAGTTGGCTACTGGTTTGTGGTAGAAGTTTCTTCTTTCGGTTTTGTAAACACCGTTTTGTGTACCCCAGTTATTGTTGTATTTTCTACCATACTCTAAATAACTACTAATAGATTTAGTAAAGTTTTGATCGTGGTATTGAGGCGCTCCTGTAACTAAAAAGTTAAAGTTGTGCTTGTCGTTTGCTTTATAACCGAAAGATATAAAATAGTTTTGACCTTCTCCTTGAGTACCGTCATTATAACCATTTCCTTGCCAGTGTGATAACATAACAGATGCACCAAAGCCATTTTCCATGATACCTGTATTATAACCTACAGTTGATTTTAAATAATCATCATTTGCTACACCCATAGATGCGAAACCACCTTCTCTTTTGTCAGTAGCTTTAGTTACAAAGTTTACAGTACCACCCACAGATGATATTGCTAATTTAGACGAACCTAAACCTCTTTGTATTTGAATTACGTTTGCAATGTCTGACATTCCAGACCAGTTAGACCAGTACATTTTACCATCTTCCATACCATTGATTGGCTGTCCGTTTAATAAGAATGCTGTGTTGTCTTGTTGGAAACCACGTACTGATATTCTTGAATCTCCGTAACCACCCGCTTGTCCTGCAACATATACAGAAGGCGTGTTAACCAATGCCTGCGTAATATCTGCAGTTCCAATTTTTGCTTGAATTTCTGCAGCTTTAATTGTAGAAACTGCGATTGGCGTTTTACGCTCTGCAGCTAAATCTACAACTCCGCGCCCTACTAGAACTACTTCTGTAAGTTGGCTTGCATCTGCTTCTAAAACAATGCTTCCTAATTTTGTAACTTTACCATTTGAAGTAAAAGCTACCGTTTTAGTAACGTACCCTAAGTACGAAATTACTAGTTGACCTGATTTTGCATCAGTTGAGATTTCGAACTTTCCGTCGAAGTCTGTAGTTGAACCCGATTGAGTTCCTTTTACCACAACATTTGCAGATGGTAAAGGCTGGTTTGAATCGCCATCATAAATAACTCCTGTTATTGTGTTTTGGGCGAAAGAAATAGATGCAACAAGCATCATTGTTAAAAGAAATACGTTTCTTAAATTTTTCATTAGTTTTTCACTTTTAAAATTTGGGACAAACTTAACATTTCAAATAGTTCTGAATGTTAAGTTTGTGTTAACAAATGAAAAAATAATCTATAAAATTAAATTCTAATAAGTAGTATAAGTATTTGTTATTTAGTAACTTATGTTACATAAGAAACTCGTTTAGTAATTGAATTGTTGATGCGTCGTGCTTATTTACTGATTTTGTTTCAATTTCTGTTAAAATAGAACTCGCCAATTGCTTTCCTAATTCTACACCCCATTGATCGTAGCTAAAAATATTCCAAATATAACCTTGTACAAATATTTTATGCTCATAAAGTGCGATTAAACTCCCTAACGTTTCGGGTGTTAATTGATCTATTAATAAGGTTGTTGTGGGTTTGTTGCCATTAAAAACCTTAAAAGGCACTAATGCTTTATACTCTTCTTCTGCAATACATTTTGCTTTAAATTCTTCTATAACTTCGGCTTCGGTTTTACCTTGTAGCAAAGCTTCAGTTTGAGCAAAAAAGTTCGACATTAATTTATTATGATGGTCTTGATTACCGTGTAATGATTTTTTAAAACCAATAAAATCGGCAGGAATTAACTTAGTTCCTTGATGTATCAATTGAAAAAAAGCATGTTGTGAATTGGTTCCTGGTTCGCCCCAAATTACGGTTCCTGTTTGGTAATTTACAGGTTTTCCGTTTCGGTCTATGCTTTTTCCGTTACTCTCCATTATACCTTGTTGTAAATAAGGTGCTAACTTTTGTAAATATTGCGAATAAGGGATAAGCACTTCGGTTTCGGCGTTTAGAAAATTATTGTACCAAATGCTTAATAAAGCCAATGTAACAGGGATATTTTCTTCTAAAGCGGTATTTTTAAAATGCATATCCATTTCATAAGCTCCTTTTAGTAGTTTTTCGAAATTTGAAAAACCAACGGCTAAACTTATAGAAAGTCCAACGGCACTCCATAGTGAAAAACGACCACCAACCCAATCCCACATTGGGAAAATATTTTCAGCAGCTATTCCAAATTCAGTTACTTTTTTGCTGTTTGTTGAAACGGCAACAAAATGCTGAGCAACATCTAATTGTGTTGCCGATTTTAAAAACCAATTTCTAATGGTTTCTGCATTTGTTAAGGTTTCTTGCGTTGTAAATGTTTTAGATACAATTACAAATAGAGTGGTTTCTGGATTTATTTTTTTTAGAATTTCTTGTACATGATCACCATCAACGTTAGATACAAAATGCACGTTTAGGTTGTTTTTATAGTACATCAATGATTCTACAACCATAGCTGGCCCAAGGTCTGAACCTCCAATACCGATATTTACTATATCAGTAAATTTTTTATTGGTATATCCTTTTTTGGTTCCTTTTATTATGGCATTAGAAAATGCTTTTATTTTGTTTTTTGCCTTTGTTACTTCGGGCATTACATTTTTGCCGTTTACTAAAATCTTTTCACCAGAAAAATCACGCAAAGCGGTATGAAGCACTTCTCTGTTTTCGGTTTTGTTTATTTTTTCTCCTCCAAAATAGGCTTCAATCCCTTTGCTTAGTTCTGTTTCTTTGGCTAAATTTTGAAGTAAATTAATTGTAGTTTCATCTATTTTATTTTTAGAAAAATCTACAAAAAAGTCATTCCATCTAATATGAAATTCTTTTGCCCGTTCTGGGTTATTTTTAAACGCTTCTTTAATATCGAAGTTTTTTGTTTCTTCGGCATGTTTAGTAAGCTCCTGCCATGCAGCTGTTGTAGTAGGGTTTATGTTTAAAAATTCCATTTTTGTATTGATTTTTTATTTCGAGTTTAATTCCTTTAATAGCGGAGCAATTTTTTGCAAATATATATTTTTTTGTTGTTTGTTCATCGCATCTGAATTTGGTAAGTTTTGCTTATACGGATCTACTTGAACTCCATTTTTCCAGAAACGGTAACATACGTGAGGTCCAGTTGCTAAGCCTGTACTACCAACTTTACCTATGGTTTGTCCTTGTGCTACTCTTTGTCCTTGTTTTACTAAAATTTTAGACATGTGTAAATATTGAGTTGTATAGGTTCCATTATGTTTAACTTTTACATAATTCCCGTTGCCAGAGGTATACCCCGTTTTTATAATAACACCTGCTGCAGTACTTTTAATTGGTGTTCCATGTGGGGCAGCATAATCTGTTCCGCTGTGTGCTTTCCATCTTTTTTGAACGGGATGAAAACGTTTACCTGTAAAACGGGATGAAATTCTAAAATAATCTAAAGGCGCTTTTAAAAACATAGATCTTAATCCTTTGCCTGTTTCATCGTAAAAATCTGCTTTTTTACTGCTCTCATTTATCTTGTACGGAAAAGCATAAAACTTTTTACCTTTGTGCTCAATACAAGATGCTTCTATTCGTTCAATGCCTATATTTATGGTATCATCTATAAAACGTTCGTATAAAATTGCTGTTAACTTATCGTTTTTCTGAATTTTGAAAAAATCAATTGAATATTGATAAATATGAGCTAATTTAGGAGCTAAAGACGATCCTATTCCTTCTCGTTGTAGTGTTGCTGCAACAGATCCTTTTATTTTTGCTGAAAAAACCCTGCGTTTAATTGTAATTGGCTTTTTATAATTTTCTACATAAACAGAATCTTTAGCATGTATTATTGTATGACTTAATTTATCGTTTACATAAACAAAAGCGTCAATGTTTTTTGGGTTTTCTTTATTTAAAAAAATATAATACTCTTTGCCTATTTTAATGTTTCTTAGGTTAAAAGAATCTTTTACTTTTTGTGTAACTTGATATACATTTAAACTATCGGGCCAAAAATAACTTTCTATTAAGCCCCCAAATGTATCGCCCGATTTTACTTTGTTTTGCAATACTTTATAGTCGGCAAAATCAAAGCCAAACTTTTTTATACTTTCTTCTTTCTTTGTCTCTTTCTTGGTTTCTTTTTTATCGGAATTGTT
>CBFIIG010000091.1:0-6545 GCA_965662615.1 Flavobacterium sp. | reverse complement strand
CTCTAGTTCAATTTTTTCTAGTTGGCTTGTAACTAGGCTGTTTTCTCTAGAGTTAATTAAAAACAAAGCGCTTTCACCTATCATAAATAAACGCTCTTCTGCGGTTAGCATTTGTTGATAATTGCCCACCAATTCTGTTGCAATTTCAACTTGTTTGTTAAGTGCTTTTATTTCTACTTTCTGTGCTTGTAGTTTGTTTTTTATTTCTATAAACTGAAATTGGTTTGTTAACTCGGCATCTTGTAGTTTTAATTGTGCTAATTTATAATCACCTCGTTCTTTTCGTAAAAACAATGGAAACGAAAAGTTTACACCTACTTTATAATCTTCAAAATTATATTGGTCTATAAAACTGGGTTCAGATAAATAATCATAGCTTAAGTCTAACTTAGGTAATAATTTATTGCCTTTTAATTTTTGGTCTATTCGAAGTATTTCTGCTTTTGCAGTAAGTGCGTTTATTTTTGGGTTATTTTCTATGGTTATGTTTTCATAATCGAGCATGTTTAAACTAGTTAATATGCCCGCTGTTGGTTTTATTTCGGGAATGGTACCTGCAGTAAGTTCAAAAGGAGTATTGTTTTCTAGCCATAAAAAGTTAGAAAGTTTAAGACCTGCTTTTTGAAATTTTAAAGTTGCTTTTTCTAAATTAAGGGTTCTTTTTCTAACGGTTATTCCTGCTTCTACACTATCTATTGCTCGTTTGTCGCCTTGTTCTATTAATTTTACAATTCCGTTGTATCTTATTTTGGCATTGTTTAAATAGTTGTTGTACAATTGTACTTGAGCATAGGTTTGTACCCATTCTAGGTAAGTACTACTAGCTTGTTGTATGGCATTTACAACGGCTATTTGCTGTTCTGCAGTGTTTTGGTTTTGCAATTGTTTTGCTTTGCGAATGTCTGCCATTCGCTCGTTAATTAAAAGTCCTTGTCCTAAGGGAACACTAATACCAAATGAAGTTAACCCGTTTGTAGGTGCTGTGTTTTCTGAGTTTAGGTATATTCCTTCGTTATTGTCAAAGGCCGCTTTTAGCTCTATTCCGTACCATGTTGGTATTTTAAAGCTTCCGTTAAAAAGAGAGTAATAATCTTTATTTGTGTATTGTTTGCTGTTAAAGTCGGCTTCTAGTTTTGGGTCAAAGGCACCTCGAGCCTTCATAAGATAAGCTTCGGCTTCGGATAGTTTTAAGTTGGCTTGTTTTACAAGCGGATGATACTTTTTTACATAGCCTATGTATTCTTCGTACGTGAGTACGGAGGAGGTTTCTTGCGCCTGAAGCAGTGTACTTATGAATAGAAAAAGATAAAGTGCTTTTTTCATTTTTTTAAAAGGATAGGTAAGACATTGGCTGGTTTAACCTTGATGGTAGTGGTGTCCTCCCGTTTGTAAAACGGGAGACGTAGCGAACAGCAGGAATAGGCTTTGCGGACATGCACTTACTTTATGTTTCTTATTTTTTTGTTTCTTTTTTTGATGTTGTTGGTGTATAATAATTTGGAGGAAAACCATTAAGTGTTCTCCACATTTCATACCAAATTGGCACATCTTCTAGCAGGGCAATGGTGTGTGTACCAGCACCAATACTAATTTGACTTGGCCATGCTTTAGTTTCTGGGTCTGGTGCAATTAATACACGGTATTTTCCGTTTTGGGAGATAAAGTTTTCTTTGGCAACAATGGTTCCTCCATAGGTTCCGTAAGATGCATCTGGCCAACCTCTAAAAACTATGGCTGGCCAACCGTCAAACCAAACTCTAATTTTTTCTCCGTTGTGTATTAATGGAAAATCTACTGGGCTAATATAGGTTTCAACCGCTAAGTCAAAATTAGCAGGCATAATACTTACTACAGCGGTTCCTTCTTTAATGGTTTCGCCTAAACCCGACTCTAACGCACGGTTAATATAACCGTCTTGCGGAGCGGTAATGTAGTACATGCCGTTACGTATTTGGTAGTTGGTGTACTGGTTTTTAAGTTTGTTTACCTGAGCTTCTGTGTCGTATTGTGCGCTTAATGCAGACGATTTATCACTTTGTGCTTTTGCTGCTTTTTCTTGGTACTCAGCAGCTATACGATTAAGTTCCATTGTGGCATTTAAAACTTCGTTTTGTGCCGCTAGATATTTATTTTCTTGTGTGATTATTTTAGCCTCTGTGTTTTGAAGTTTTATGCGTTTTTCTTCTACATCTGTCAAAGGTTTTAAGCCCTCGTTGTTTAAAGTTACAGAACGATTGTATTGTGTTTTTGCAACTTTTAATTCGGTTTTTACGGCTTCTAAATCTATACTGTCGCTTTGTACTTTTAAATAACTTTGTTTTAGTTTGTTTTGGGCTTGTTTGTATTTAAGACCTCTTTCGCTATTAATTGCGGTTAATTGGTTTTGCAAAGCACCCACTTTTGTAGCGTAAGAGTTGGCTGCATTTTCTTTTGCAATTACTTGGTCTCCTGTGTTTTTTATTAAGTTAGGGTCAAAATAATCTTCTTTAACTTCCGAAAGAAACACTATGGTGTCGCCTTTTTTAACAAAGTCACCTTCTTGTACATACCATTTTTCTATTCTACCAGCAATTGTACTTTCTATGGTTTGTGGTCTTTGGTTGGGTTTTAGTGTAGTTACAAATCCGCTTCCTGGAATATTTTGCGTCCAAGGAAGAAAAAGAAATACAATAATTACAATTACAAAGAACCAAATTACTTGTTTTATTTTCTTGTATTGTTTGTTTTCGGCAAACACAAAAGTTGATTTAAACTTATTTAAATCAACTGAATGATTTATTTTGTTTTCTGTTATATTTAGCATCTTTTGTTGTTTTTATTTTTTTAAATTACCGTTTTCTAAGGTTACACAATTTTTAATTTTTGTGTTCCAATAACTGTTTTTAGAAATCACAACTAATGTCCAACTGTGCTTTTCTTGAGTTAAATAATCAATTATTTTATTTGCGCATTGTATGTCTATTTTGTCTAAAGGTTCTTCTAAGAACAATAGTTCAGGCTCTTTTAACAATGTTCTTATTAATAGAATCTTTTGTGCCATAGAAGAGTTTATCTGTTTCCCTTCTGATGTAATCAAAGTTTCTAATCCTAGAGGTAAATGTTTTATTTGCTCTGTTAAATTTACAACTTTTATTAACTCTAAAACTTTATCTAATGATACGTTAGAATCGTTACATGTTAAGTTTTCCAACAAAGTACCTTCAAACAAAGTGTCTTGTATGGTTATAATACCTGTTTTTGAGCGGTATTCATCAATACAATATTTATTGTAATTGGTGTTATTTATGTAAATCGTTCCATTTGTAGGTTCAATTAAACGTGCCAAAAGTCTAAGTAATGTAGTTTTTCCAGAACCGTTTTCACCTTGAATTAAAATATGTTCTTTAGGTTTAATAGTAAGATTAATGTTATTTAAAATAGCATCTTCCGCATCAGGAAATTTAAAACACGTGTTTTCTAATTCAAACAAAACTCCGTTTTCACCAATGTTATAATGCGGTTTATCTTGTTTTTGCTCAATTTCTAAATCGGCAACAGATCCTAATTTTTCTAAAGAAGTTAATACATCATAAAACAACTCTAAACCAGCAAATAATTTTTCAACGGCAGAGCTTATAGTTAAAATTACAATTTCGGCAGCAACAAACTGACCAATATTCATTTGTTGATTAATTACAAGTAATCCACCAATAATTAATAATCCAGCAGTAATAATAACTTTAAAACCGACAAGCTGTATAAATTGACGTCTTAAAATTTTAAAGTGTCCTTCTCGTTCTTTTAAATAATTATGAACCAAATTGTCATTTTTTTGAAGAGAGAATTCAAATGTAGCTCTGTTTTTAAAGCTCAAGTGGTTTCGGGCAATTTCTTGCAACCAGTGTGCTACTTTGTATTTGTATTTAGATTCCTTTAAACTAGTGTTTAGGCCTTGCTTAAAGTTAAATCTAAAAATAAAGTACAACAAGGCTAATAGCAGTACTCCAAAAATAATGAAAAAAGTATGGTAAAATGAGAGTAACAAAATACCAAATATAATTTGTAGCAGCGAAGTAGAAACATCTAAAAGTAATTTAGAAACTCCTTTTTGAACGGTAATGGTATCAAAAAAACGATTGGCTAATTCTGGCGGATATTTATTATACAACTGCTCAAATTTCATTTTAGGAAAACGATAAGCAAAATCAAAGGCAGAACGCACAAATATTTTTTGTTGAATGTTTTCGGAAATTCGGTATTGCATTATTTTAAGCACGCCTACAAAGGCAATACCTATAACTACAATTATTACTAAAATTATCCAAGAAGTGCTTATTTGAGCCGCCTGAATAAAGTTAATAATAGACTGAATTCCCAACGGGAGCGAAAGACTAATTATTCCTCCTAAAATTGAATAAATAAATAATTGAGTAATGTCTCTTTTGTCTATTTCAATTAATTTTTTAAAACGTTTTAACGGATTCATATTACTATTTTATTTATCATGTTTAAGTAAAATTCTGAGCTGTTGTTGTTGCTAAAATTGGTAATTGTACCAAAGTGATTCTTTAAAAAATGCTGATGCAATGCGCCTTCTACAATAGAAGATGCAAGGCTTTTTGCAAACGGGTAATTGGGGTTTACATTTTCTATCATTTCAATAATTCTAGAAATTACACTTTTATAAACCTTAAAAAAACCTTCTTTATTTTCTGCGTCAACTTCTTTTGTGAGTAAGGTTTTTGTAAATTCTGATATAATAATTTTAAACAAAACCGCCTCGTTTACATAAGAGGTAGAGGCGTCTTCTAATGTTTCTTGTGTCACAATTCTTATAGCCTCTTCAAGTTTTTTAGCAGGGTCTTGTATGCTATGTGTGGCAAAAACCAACTGGTACTCTTTCCAAGACCAATACCAAGAAGAAAGGTACAACATTAATTTGTGCTTATTCTCAAAATAGCGGTAAATACTACTTTCGTTAGAGCCTATTTTTTCGCCAAGTTTTTTAAACGTAAATGCCTCAAAACCTATTTCGTCAATTAACAGAATACTATGTTCTATAATTTTTTTACCTAACTCAGACGAGTCTGGCTTTTTAACGTAAAGTTTATCGTTTACCTCTATGCTAATATTTGTAAGTAACCTTTTCATATTTAAAATGTAAAGTGCAAATATAATACTTTTACATTTAAAATTAATAGTAATGCTATTATTTTACAATAGTTTAACTTTTTATTAGCAATTGTATTACTTGTTTGGGTATGCCGGTTTTGTTCCGCGATGCTACACAAAACCGTCGGGCTTTACGCTATATCTTTGCTTTGTTGCACTGCAGCAAAGGATGCCGCTGCAATCCCTCATACTTTATATATACTAAATTAGGTAATGTGGTAAAAAGTTTTATATATTTGATGGTATATAAAAGTTGTGTTTCATACAAGAAAACCATAGAAAGAAATAAAACACTATGAGTGACATCAAGAAAATAACCGGTAAGTTAATTGAGTTTAGAAATGAACGTGATTGGGAACAATTCCACAATCCAAAAGACTTAGCTCTAGCGATAAATATTGAATCAAGTGAATTACTTGAAGAATTTTTGTGGAAAAAACATGAAGACGCTAAAATTGAAAAGGTAAAAGAGGAATTGGCTGATGTTTTTGCATACGCGTTTTTACTTGCAGATAAATATGACTTTGATGTAAAAAAAATAGTTCTTGACAAAATAAAGAGCAACGGAAAAAAATACCCAATTGATAAAGCAAAAGGAACAGCTAAAAAGTATACTGATTTATGAATCTATCCTTCGACTTATCTGTAGAAGTTTCTGAAAAAAATACGATTTTAATAAAACGTCATTAGATATAATAAATGAAAATCCTTGGGTAAAAAACAAATGGCCTTTAGTATATTTTATTCAAAATGAAGGTAAACGTGTTGCTTACGTTGGAGAGTCAACCAATTTTTCAAACCGTATTAAAAACCATTTAGCAAACCCTAAAAAAAGTAATGCATTCAATAAAATATCGATTATTGGCTCAGATAAATTCAACAAGTCTGCCACTCTTGATATTGAGGCAAAATTAATTCAATACATCTCATCAGAGGGTACTTATGAATTACAAAACGGAAATCACGGGTTAATCAACCATAATTATTACCAGCAAGACTTATATAAAAACTTGTTTATAGATATTTGGAGCAAACTGATTGAAAGTAAGATTGTCAGTAAATCTTTAGCAGAAATTGAGAATTCTGAACTTTTTAAATATTCTCCATATAAATCACTTAATGAAGACCAATATAATTCCGTTCTAGAAATTATTGAAGCTTTAACTAAAAAGAAATCTAATAAAATTTTCATTAAAGGAAGTGCAGGTACAGGAAAAACTATTCTCGCAACTTATTTAATCAAACTACTTGGCTCGGATGTATCTGACACTAATATGGAGGATTTTAGTGATAATGAAATTCAAGAAATTAATCTAATTCGAGCATATAAAATAAAATACCCAAAAGCAGAAATCGGATTTGTTGTCGCAATGAGTTCTTTACGTAAGACTTTA
>CBFIIG010000090.1:0-6567 GCA_965662615.1 Flavobacterium sp. | reverse complement strand
TTGGGAAACCGTCTTTCCAGAGTTCGAATAGAAAAAAAGAGTTTTTGGGTTGGGTTGTTGGGCCTGCTAGGGCTACCACTTCGCCTGATTTTACAATGTCTCCAGCGTTTTTTGTAGTGGAAACTGCATTTTTGTATATGGATAATAGTCCGTCTTGATGGCGAATTAATACTACGTATCCGTTGTTGGGTGTCCAGTCTGTAAATACTACAGAACCTGCCGCTACTGCCTTTATTGCTGTGTTTTGAGGTACTACAATTTTTAGGTAATTGTGCTTGTTTTTGGCGTTGTAGGGTTCTAAAATTGTGCCTTTTGCTGGTGAGAATAATACTTGTGATACTTTTGGTTTTGCGGTTTCGAATAGGTTGTATTTGTCTTCTTCGAGCATTTTTTTACGCAATTCTAGTTCTTCTTCTGTGGGTTGTATGTCTTTTTCTGCAACTTCTATTTTATTGGGATTTGCAATGGAATCTTTGCTTAGTTGAGCGTATTCTAACTTACCTTCTAACACCTTGCGCAACGATGCTAAATAGGCGTTGTTTATAGACAAAGTATGCTCTAACGAATCGGATTTTATGGCTAAAGACATGGCGTCTTTTTTTAGCGAAGTGGTGGCGTAACCGGGTATGTATTGGCGTAAGGGCGTAAAGGCTATTAAAACTGTAGTTAAGGCAATTAATAGTATGGAGGATAGGCTTACCACTACAAAAACATTCATTAGGTTGAGTTGTAATGAGAAGGATTCTTCGAGGGTGTCTTCGTCTAAAATAACTAAGCTGTGCTTGTGAAACAGTTTTTGTTTGAGTTTCTTTTTATCGGATTTTGCCATTTTCGCCTTTGTTTATCTATCAAAGATATAAAAAAATGACTGTTTTTGTTGGTGTTTGATTTTTATTCACATTTTTTTATGCTTTAAAAATGTGGTAGTGTGTTTTTCTTGTTATCTTTGTATTTCAAAAATTAAATAGTATGAACGCATTAGCTATATTTTTAGGAGCAATTGGTGTACCACAAGTTTTGTTGGTTTTAGGTTTAATTTTACTTTTGTTTGGAGGTAAAAAAATTCCGGAACTTATGAAAGGTTTGGGTAACGGTATTAAAGAGTTTAAAAACGCAACCAAAGACGAAGAAGATAAAATAAATAAAAAAGAGGAAACTACTAAAGAGTAAGTTTTATTTCTTTTTTTTAAAATCCCAAATTCCAATTTTTGTTGGGGTTTGGGATTTTTTATAATTTGCTTACTTCAAAAAGAATTTTGTGCTTGCAAACCTCCCAGTCGAAGTCTGAAAAAACAGGTGGTGTTTGTTCTAAGTCGGCATCTGAAAAAAAGAAAGGCTCTTTACTACCATAAATTTTGAACCATCAAAATATTTTTTAATGTAAAAGTCTATCATTTGATTTAAACTAAAGTCATTTAATAAAAAATATAAATCAATAAAGTCTTTTTTAGAGCCTCTACCAACTATAGCGTTTAACTTCATTGCAGCAATATCTTCTTTAGATGCCAATCTAAT
This sequence comes from Flavobacterium sp., assembly GCA_965662615.1. GTDB lineage: Bacteria > Bacteroidota > Bacteroidia > Flavobacteriales > Flavobacteriaceae > Flavobacterium. The sequence goes on along the minus strand of CBFIIG010000090.1, from coordinate 5,052 downwards.
TCCGTCAATAACTAACTTTTTTTTCAATAATGGATATTGATAGTTTACAAAATCAACTTTTACATCATCGATAGAAGTAATTAATATATTTCTACTTCGTTTAAAAACTTCGAAAGTTCCTAATTTACTTAATGTATTTGTAAACAACTCTTCTTCTATTTCACAATCACCAAATAAATCAATATCAATAGAATTTCTGTGTCCTATTTGCAAAGCTAATGAAGTACCACCAACCAATAAAAACTCATTGAATTGATGTAGTTTCATTATTTTATTTAGGAGTTCCAAGAGTTTTGGACTAACTGTCTGTGTTTGTAACATCTAAATTCGGTTTTGTCGATATTAAAAATTGTTGAAACATACGAAAGCGTAACCTCATCAAGACTTCTTAAATTAAGGGTAACTTCTTGAATTGTTTTTAATCCGTAATATGCCTTTAAATTAATCCAGTCATTCCAATTACCAAATTCAAGAACCTTACTAATCATTTGAACTTTATATTTATCCAAATCAAAAGTACTTTTATCCACATCCCAAAAAAGGTGTGGTGAAAAATCGTTTATGGTTATGTTTTTTTCCATTAAAACAAAGATACATTTTTTTAAATAATCATGCTTAACTGAATGCGTTTTCTGTCCGCATCTACTTCTAACACTTTTACTTGCACATGCTGGTGCATTTTTACAACTTCGTTTACATCGCTTACGAAACCTGCTTTTAATTGTGAAATATGAACCAAACCGCTTTCTTTTATACCCACATCTACAAAACATCCAAAAGCTGTAATATTATTAACAATTCCAGGTAAAACCATGCCTACATGTAGGTTATTTATGGATTTTACATTGGGGTCGAACTCAAATACTTTTGCCGATTTACGCGGATCTAAACCTGGTTTTTCCAGTTCCTTTAAAATATCATTAAGGGCTAAAAGACCTATTGTATTGGTTACGTATTTTTCTTTTTTAATGTTGCTTATCGCTTGTTTATTGGCTATTAATTGCTCAACAGAAACCCCAACATCTTTTGCCATGTTTAGCACTATTGGATACGCTTCTGGGTGAACTGCCGAGTTGTCTAAAGGGTTTTTAGCGTCTTTAATTCTAATAAACGCAGCGGCTTGTTCGTAGGCTTTATCGCCTAATCGGGCTACTTTTTTTAATTGCTTACGGTCTGTAAACGCTCCGTTTTCTTTTCTGTAAGCTATAATGTTTTCGGCTGTTTTTTCGCCAATACCCGACACATAACTTAGCAACGATTTGCTAGCGGTGTTAATGTTAATTCCTACCTTGTTTACGCAACGCTCAACCACTGTATCTAATTCGGTTTTTAATTTGTTTTGATCTACATCGTGTTGGTATTGCCCTACTCCTATTGACTTTGCGTCTATTTTTACCAATTCTGCCAACGGATCTGCCAAACGTCTGCCTATAGAAACCGAGCCACGAACGGTTACATCGTAAGTAGGGAATTCATCTCTTGCAATTTTAGATGCCGAATATACCGATGCTCCTGCTTCTGAAACTACAAAAACTTGAACAACTCTGTCGAAAGCAATTTTTTTAATAAAAAACTCTGTCTCACGGCTTGCGGTTCCGTTTCCTATGGAAATGGCTTCTATATTGTACGCATTTACCATAGATTTTACTTTTTTCATTGCCATTGCCGACTCGTTTTGTGGTGCGTGCGGATAAATGGTTTCGTTGTATAATAAATTTCCGTTTTCGTCTAAACAGACTACTTTACAGCCGCTTCTAAAGCCTGGGTCTATGGCTAAAATACGCTTTTCGCCCAAAGGCGGCGCTAATAACAATTGTTCTAAATTATCAGCAAAAACACTAATTGCCTTGGCGTCTGCTTTTTCTTTGGCATCGGTTAGTATTTCTTTAGAAATTGATGGTTCTAAAAGACGTTTGTAACTATCTTCTATGGCTATTTTTAGTTGTTTGGCTGTTTCGTTTTTGCTTTTAATTTGGTTTTGCTCAATAAAATGCAACGCTTCTTCTTTGTCTATTGCTACTTTTAGTTTTATAAAACCCTCGTTTTCGGCACGTAACATGGCTAATAATCGGTGCGAAGGTGCTTTTGTTAAAGGCTCTTCCCAATCGAAATATTGTTTGAATTTTTGAGCGTTTTCTTCTGCTTCTTTTTTCTTAACTGCTTTGGTAGTAACTGTTGCAGCACGTTGAAACATGCGTCTGATGCTTTTTCTAATATAACTGTTTTCGTTAATCCATTCGGCAATAATATCTCTAGCTCCTTGCAATGCTTCGTCTTCGTTTATAACGTTTTTAGAAATAAATTTTGATGCTTCAAACTCAATTTCGTCACTGTTTTGAGTCATTATAATTTTTGCCAAAGGTTCTAATCCGTTTTCTTTTGCTACGTCTGCTTTGGTTTTTCTTTTCTTTTTATAAGGTAAATAAAGGTCTTCTATTTCTTGTAAATCGAAACTGTTTTGAATTTTTGACTTTAATTCGGGCGAAAGCTGTCCTTGTTCTTCGATGGTTTTTAAAATAGAATCTTTTCGTTTTACTATTTCGTCATATTGCTTTGAAAGTTTGGCAATATTCTCAATTTCAACTTCATCTAAATTTCCGGTTGTATCTTTTCGGTAACGAGAAATAAACGGAATAGTACAATCTTCTGAAAGTAATTTTAATGTTGCCTCTATGTTTTTATCAGCTGTATTAACGGCTGTTTTTATGAATTGAATTTGGTTCATTTTAATTTTATTAATTTAACCTTTTCAGGGTTTAAAATCCTAAAAAGGCTTTGTTTTATAGTATAAACTCTAAATAATTTTCTTTATTAATTACTTCAAAAGTGGCGTTTGTATATGCTTTTGAAAATGCCGTTGGAATTTTAGATTTTTTTCTTTCGTTCCATTTGAATTCAAAACCATTTAAAATGCCGTTTTGTTCTTCTAGCCAATCTAATTCTTGTTGATCGTACGTTCTCCAAAAATAATTGGTACAATTTAACTTTTGGTAATTTTGTTTTTTTATGCGTTCAGTTGCTAAATAATTTTCCCATAAAGCACCAACATCTGTTCTATTTTCTAATAAAGTAAAGTTGTTTATAATACCATTTCTTATACCGTTGTCGTAAAAATACCAACGATTGGATTTTGTAATCTCTTTGCGTAAATTTCTACTAAAACCCGGAACTTTATAAATTACAAACACTTTAGACAATAAATCTAAATAACTTTCTACCGTGTTTTTTGAGATTCCCAATTGCCTTGCTAACTCTTGCAACGAAACTTCTTGACCCACCTGAAAAGCAATTAACTTTAACAAATCTAATATTTTATCAGCTTGTTTTATGCCTTCAAAAATTAAAATATCTTTTAATAAATAAGAGTTTATAATTTCTTTTATGTAATTAATTTTATCGTTCCAGTTGGTATATTGTTCTAATTCTGGATAACTACCAAAAAGCAAACGCTCCTCTAATTTCTGAGTTGTTTCTCTATAGTTTTCATGTTTCGCAAATTCCATTTGCGCAAAAGGAAACAGCAAAATGGTGTTTTTTCTACCTACCAAAGGTTCTCCTAATTTATTAGATAAATCGAAAACGGAAGAACCTGTTGCAATTACTTTTATACCATCTATTGTATCTACAATTAACTTTAAAATTAAACCAATATCAGGAATATTTTGAGCCTCGTCTATAACTAATAATTTTGTGTTTGCTAAAAGTCTTTTGTAATTTGAAACAGAACGTGTTTTAAGTAAATTAGCATCTTCAATATCTTCGCCGTTTAATTGCAAATAGTCTTCTTTTGGTGTTTTTTCGAGATATTTTTTAATTAATTCGGTTTTGCCAACACGTCTTGCGCCCAATAATAATAGTACTTTATTAGGTAAAACCTTGGTTTCGAATTGATTTAAAACAGCTCTTTCTATTGAATTTTTCATGACTTTATATGGTTAAAATCATTACAAATATATACAAAAAATGCAAATTCAGTCAGTTAATTGACTGAATTTAGCTAAATTGCGTCAGTTGAATGACTGAATTAATATAAATTCAGTCAGTTGAGCATTATAAATTTAATTGTATCTTTGATAAAAATATAAAATAATAAAGTTTTTTCTTATTTATTTATTGCTTTTAAATAGCATTACATTTTTAGCTTTTGGCTATGATAAATGGAAAGCAAAACACAATAAACAACGCATTTCTGAACGAAATATCTTTGCAATGGTTTTGTTTGGTGGAACAATTGGCGGCTTAATAGGTAAGCGAGTTTTTAGGCACAAAACTCAAAAAAAGTCATTTCAATTGGTTTTTTATAGCATTTTAATACTTCAAGTTATAATTCTATTTCTTTTGAGAAAGTATTTTTAAAAATCGTTTTCTTCGTATTTATAGTTGCGTTCCATAAAACTTAAAGCTGCCTGTACAATTTCACCCATTGAATTGGCATTTTTAAAATTCATATCTAAAGTAACTTCGTAAATTTCTTCTTGCAGTTGTTGAATGTGCTCATTTGGAGCAAGTTTAGTAGATTTCATAGCTTCAACCAAGCTTTGTAATCTGGTTTTGGTGTCAATTAAACGCTTTACAATAATAGACCGTTCTTCTATTTGGTATTGAATAATAGATTTTTGCTTTAATTTATTTTGTACCAGTTCCGAAAATTTAAAATTCTCTTTAAATAAATGCGGTTTATACAATTTAAAACTTCCCTCGTAACTTTGTTGATCAAAATCTATGGCTCTAATTTTAAAAATACGTTGGTCGAAATCGTAAATAGGAATAACCACAAAATTATACGAACGCATATCTCCTAAAAGCCCAATCATGCAACGTTCATTAAACTTTACAAACTCTTTGGCAATTTGTGTTTTTTCGTTTTCGTTGCATTCAAGTAAGTTACTTTCTAAAAAAATATCACCTGGAATACCAACAATATGTTCTTCTATTAAAGTGTCTTCGAAAACTAAAAAGTTAATACTATTTGGAGAAATAATATGCTCCAGTTCTAAACCAAAAATACGCGAAGCGTCGGCTTTTTTTATGTAAAAATGCGTGTAATTATCG
>CBFIIG010000089.1:0-6642 GCA_965662615.1 Flavobacterium sp. | reverse complement strand
AAGTATTTTTCCGTTTTTTAAGGCTTCAACCAAATCGGCAGTAACAACACTTTTGCCACGGGCGGTGTTTATAAGCCAAAACGGTTTTTTAAATGCATGTATAAAAGCGGCATTTACCATATTATGTGTAAGTGGTGTAAACGGAGTGTGTAAACTAAGCACATCACTCTCGGCTTGTAGCTGTTCTAAAGTGACTTGTGTAGCGTTATGATCGCCTACGTTTTCTAAAATATCATAACATAAAACAGTAACATCGAAGCCGCGTAACTTTTTAGCAAACGCTTTTCCCATGTTTCCGTAACCAATAATTCCAACGGTTTTTCCGTCTAACTCATTACCTCTATTTGCCTCACGGTTCCATTGTCCGTTTTTAACTTCGAGGTGCGCCTTGTTTAGGTTGTTAAATAATGAAAGCAACATGCCCAAAGCATGTTCGCCAACAGCATTTCTATTGCCTTCTGGAGCTGCAATAAGTGCAATATTTTGCTTTGCGGCAGCTTCATTATCAATGTTTTCTAAACCAGCACCAACACGTGCAATAAATTTTAGGTTTTTGGCTTTTTCTAAAAAACCAGCATCTATACTAAACCGACTTCTAATTACAATACCACTATAATTTTCAATTTTCGCTTCAATTTCGGCTTTAGAGCTTTTGTAGTCGGCTTCGTTAGTAAAGCCCAATTGCTCCAAACCGTCCCAAAGTGAAGGGTGATTGCTGTCTATATGTAATATTTTGTTTTGTTTCATGGTTTTAGTGACGTTCAGTACTTTAATCAAAAATACACATATTATAGTTATAAAAAAATGCGAAGCCCAAACTTCGCATTTTTAATCTTAAACATATTGTTTAATTTTTTATTATTGTATGACTTTCAGTCTGACCCATATATTCAATGGACACAAGATAGTTTCCCGGTGGAAATGGCGAAAGGTTTATTTGTGCAGGAAGCAATGTGTTATTTTGTGTTAAAAGTAACAAGCCTATTTGATTAAACACTTTAATATTTACTCTTATTCTTGAATTTAATTGATCTCGAGGGTTGTCTAAAAAATTTGTAGCGGCACCAAATCCTGAATTAAGGCTATTATTATTTCCGCTAGTTAGGAACCAAGGGGCGTTATTTTTAATACTTATGTTTAAAATACCATTGGTAACAGGGTTAGGATTTAAAACGAAATTGTCACCAATAATCCCGTTATAAGGTGGAGGACATTCATTGTCACAACTATTCATAGCATAATTTAATTCAAACCATTCTGACCAACCACAATTATTTTGAACCCTAACTTTAAATTTAAAGTCCTTATTGCAATTTGGGAAAACATAAACATTATTCGAATTATCTGTTTGAAAATCTCTATGCCACGCAACATCAGTGGTTATTTTTTGCCACTCATATGCTAGAGGTTGCTGATTTAAAGGCCAAAAGTTTACTTTAAACCCAACAATATCACAATTATCCATAGGGTAAGGAGAAATAACAGCTTGTTGATAAGAACTATTTATTTCGGTTGTGTTATGATGTTTAAGAGTACCTACCCAAACTTGTTTTGATTTGGTTTGTCCATTTGTAAAAGTTGCGTTTATAACACCCATACCTGTTTCAAGCCCTTTAACGGTTATAGTATAATCATTTTGGCTTAGTACTTGTAAGTTAGAACTTACAGACCAAGTAACCGTACTTGGTGTTTTACAAACGTTGTATCCAAAGCTTTTTATAGAATTAACACACATTTCATCAACACCACTAATTTCGCTAATGGGATAGTTTGGTAACTGTTCGTTACCTGCAAGTTCATTTAGAAGCCAGTCCACACTTTCTTTTGTGAAACTAGTATGCTGAGTGTTTTTCTCTAAACCAAAATAACTATCAAATGGCGTAAGTTTATTTGTTGTGCAGGTTAAGTTTCTGTTTAATGGATTTGCCCAATTTTGGTTTGGTTGTAAATGCGCCAAAGCAGAAAATGATGGAATAAAGGAATGTATAGGATTAAATTCATGTATATACCACTCTGAACCTCCTAATAATTCACTTAATGACTTTGTTATGTTTTCTATTGACAAATTATTTAAACTCCAGTTGTTTAATGCTGTTAGAGTTACACCAGGAACTGGGCTCTGACCATTTATTGAATTAGAAATATCATCTTGTGCATCAAAAAATCCACCAGGAACATTATCCATATTCCCTCTTGGGTTTATATTTTGCATTAAAACGGTTTTGTCATTAAATAGTTTTTTAAACCGTGCTATTCTATCTTGAGAACCATACGCAGGCATAAATTGAGACTCTAACGAAGCAATATGAATTCTAAACGTAAATGAACTCAAAGGCCACGGAAGGTTAATATGAACCCTTTGAAAACCTCGTATGTTTAACACTTTTTCACTGTTGTTCGCAAATGGAATAAATGCATTTCCATTTTTAGTTTGTGTTTGTTTAGAACCAGTTAACGAGCCATTAGCTAATGCAATTTTTCGTAAATTTTGAGGCCACCCGTCTGATCCATTTAAACCATTATTTTTTTGATTTGTATAATGTTGAATAAAATAAGGATTTCCTCTGTTTAAAGGCATATTTTGACTTGTAGTTTGTGCGTTTAACATATTTTGGTTAACCGTATGATAGCTGTTACCCGGTCTGTGAAATTCTATTAATTGCTGTTGAGCAGCAGGTGAAGACAAGTCTTTGTCATAAAAATCTGCAGCAGCATCTACGCCACCATCTTTTAACAGATATAATAATGCTTGGTCACCCATTGGTATGTTTGCACCAAGATGAGGACTGTCAACACTAATCCAGAGGTAAGTATTGTGTTTCCATTGGGGTAAATTGGTTTCATTAAATTTTTTCTCCATATAAGATAAAGCATAGCGAGATATTTGACCAGCCATACTAGGTGCAACAATCGCTATATCACTTGTACTTCCATTTGTAACTAATTGCTCTTTTGTTTCTTGTAATAGTTTTATCAATGCCATTGCGTTACTTTCTATATAGTAAGCGCCTCCATCAATAGTAACGCTTTGCCCATTTTGTAAATTTGTGGTTTGGTATGTTGGGTGGTTTACCATTATTACATCATAACCATCGGTTCTAAGTTTATATAATAATTCTTTTTTTAATCCTATTTCATCATAATATTCCATTAAATCTACCATAGATCGGTGATTTTCAGTGTCAAAAGTACCGTTTGAAGTGTTTCTTGCAGCGCATTCTGGGTCATTTTCACAATCACAATCCTCAATTTTTCTTTTATCTCCTGGGTCAAACCCATCAATTATTATTATTGGTTTACGTATTTTTTTATCTGTATGACTAAAAGCATAGAAAGCTCGGTAGTTAATTTGTGCTAAAATAGTTGGGTCATTTTGCATGTAACCTGTAAATGGTATGTCTGCGGTAACTACAAAATCTTTTTTTAATGGGTCACTTTGAGTGCAACCTCCAGGCGTAGAAACAATTTGTCCATTTGCAATATTTGTAATGGGTTGGTAATGAAAATAAATTTTACCGTATGTAGTTAAAGTACTGTTGTCATTATATGTGATAACAAATGTGCTTGTTTTTTCTCCACTAGTTGAATAATTAACAGTAATACTTTGGTTGTTTAATGTATAATTTGAAATAAGCGTTCTATTTATTCCGTCACCAAAATTTGCAACTATTTTTTTAATGGTTTTAAAACCGTTTTTATAGTAAAGATTGTTGTTTAGCTTATATGTTATACTAGTGCCCTTTACATGAGTTTTGGTTGGCGCTATAACTGTATTATGGAGCATTATAAAAGAACTTTTACCACTTATTGGCGTAAATGTGTTTGTGCTATTATTAAATAATAGCCCGCCTGAACCTGGGTTTTGCTCATTATAATTAAGAATATGAAATTGTGTGTTTAGTATAGCAACATCTACTTCGTTGTTTGCCGTTGTATTTGCAATTTTGTTTTTAAATTGGTCTAAACTCTCAAACTTTAAGCTGTTGCTGGCGTTATACATCTCTGACAAAGCCTGTTTAAAATAAGGTAAATTTGCCGTGTTAAAGGTGCTTACTTTATTGAAGTTGTAGAGGTTTGCAACTGTAATTACGCGTTCGTATATTATACCACTTGAAACACTAGATTGATTAATGTTTATAAGTTGTTGGTCTAAGCTAATGTTTTCATTAGCTGGTGCGGTTTGTGAATGTGCCATTGAATAAAGGCATAACACCCACAAGAAGTGTTGAAGTTTTTTCATACTTTTGTAAAAATTAAATTAATAAATAGGTAAAGATTATTTGTTATTTAGTTATGAGGCTGTCATTGCCGTGGCAGCCTTTTTTATTTTTTAAGGAAACGAAACATTTGGGAGTGTTTGCCAATTTATATCAAATCGCCCGCCTTTAATTACAATAGTGTCATTTAAACTAGATGAGTTAATCATTTTTCCTGAAAAAACTCCCGAAAGGATTCGATTATAAAAATTATAGTTTGTAATCTCCATTGTTCCAGAGTTTTCAAATGAGCGATAATATTGATAGCTGTTTGTAGCTTCGTTAAACACCCTACAATGCATATAGTTGTGGTTATACCCATCTATAGCGTTATATCCGTTAGATTCGTTAATTACATAAACTCCTGTGCCGTTTTCATGAACTTGGTGCATATGTATTAAAATTTTAGCTGTTCTATCACTTTTAAAGTCTCTAATGTCTAACTCATAATAATCGGTTGTATTAGGGTAACCACCGTAAAGGCCTGCCCCATCATCACTACCTCCTATACTTCCTGTTCCATCTCGTGGAATGAGTAAGTTGCCGTTTATACAGCAACCAAAGGTGTTTGCTCCAGATGTTGTAATTGCAGGGAGGTTGTTTTCACAGACAGCCAATGGGTTTGTGTTATCATTATTGTTTGAACAAGCCACAAATAGCTGTAGGCTTAAGGCAAGGGATAAGAGTTGTGTTTTCATAAGTTTTAAAAATTATAATGGACTATTAAGTTTGTTGAAAAATTATTATTTAATTGATTTATGGAATAAGAATTGTTTAAACCCGCCCCCACTTTTTTAGTAAAAAAGAATTTTAAATTTAATTTTATGGGAAAGGCGATTGCTTTTCCTTCCTTAAAAGAACTGCTATTACTATTCTGAATATAACTACCTATACCAGCAAAACCTTCAAGACTAAACCAGTTTACAGGTTTTAATTCTCTACCATAGGCAATAGAAATTTCAGAAAAATTATACGAAGAACTACCAACAACTCCTATTTCGGCACCAGTTAAATAACATAAATTAACTAAATTTTTATTTGACTTTATAGTTCCGTTAATAACAAATGTAGCCCCTCCACCATCAGAATTTGTTTTTTTTAAATAAAAACCACCAAAACCAATAGAAGCAGAATGTAATTTGATTTTACTTTCATTATTTTGGGAATAACACCAAAGTGAACTTATTAAAAATAAAGTTAAGAAAAATGATGGGTTTAATCGTTTTAATCTCATAAGTATAAGAATTAAATTATTAATAATATGTTAAAGATAATAAAATAACTTTAAATAACACAAATTTGTGTTTATGTTTTTTGTGTTTTTAATGGAATTTGCCAAAATGAATAATTTTGAGAAAAATTTTATTATTTGTTTTGGTAAAAAAGTTAAGCATTACCGCTTAATTAATAATCTTTCTCAAGAAATGTTGGCAAATGATGCGAATATACCTATAAATCAAATTGGAAGAATTGAAAGAGCGGAGGTAAATACATCATTGCTAACTGTTTTTAAAATTGCAACGGCACTGCAACTAGAGGTAAAGGAACTTTTAAATTTTGATGAATTATAATTATAAAAAAATGCGAAGCCTAAACTTCGCATTTTTAATCTGTTTTTTAAAAAATTATTCGCCGCTAAAAAAGGTTTCTAATTCTTTTAGGGTTTCGGTGGTGGGTACAATATCTTTTACTACTTTTCCTTTTTCTAAAACCACAATTCTGTCCGATACTTCTACGGTATGCTGCAAGTCGTGACTAGAAACCAGAACGGTAGTATTATTATCTTCGGCTAATTTTTTAATTATTTTTTTAAGACGAATTTGTGTGGTTGGGTCTAAATTAGCAAATGGCTCATCTAAAATAACTACTTCCGGGTTACCAATAAGCGCAGCAACTACACCCGCTTTTTTGGCATTTCCTTTAGAAAGGTCTCTCAGGTATTTTTTACCATTTAAAATTTCGCCATTAAAAAAGTCTTCAAATGGAGCAACAAACGCATCAACATCTGCTTTGTTCCAACCTCTTAATTCGCCAATAAAGTAAAAATACTCTTCGGGAGTAAGGTAGCCAATTAAAAAAGTATCATCTATAAATGCAGATGTAAACGGTTTCCAATCTTCGCTGGCGTGTACCGCAACATTATTGTTTATTATTTCACCTTTTGTAGGTTTTATAAGGTCTAAAAGCAAACTGAATAAAGTAGTTTTACCTGCACCGTTATTCCCAACAAGCCCAAAACTTTGTCCTTTTGGAATTTCTAAATTTTCTATGTCTAAAACGACTGTTCCGTTGTAACTTTTTTGTATGTTATGTATCTGTATCATGTTGAAGTATATTATTGTTTGTATGCTTTTAATGCGTCGTGTTTTTCTTGTTTATAAATTTT
>CBFIIG010000088.1:2247-6648 GCA_965662615.1 Flavobacterium sp. | reverse complement strand
TCATTAACTGCTCAAATATTCTCTGAAAATGACCCTTGGACTTTAAAAGTAATAAAAAATAATGGAGGAGATTGGGCTTATAAAACTTCATATGAATCAAACTCTGACTTTAGAAAGATTATAAATCTGATAAAAACGAAATTGAACAACTGACTGAATTAAAAAACTATTGCCAACACCGTGTATAATTTATTGCTTGGTTTTGGGCATTTCCCGAAAATCCTCGCGGATTTTCAAGTCTGTGAATATTTATTAAATTAAGTGCTTGGGAGTAAGCAACAAATCATACACACAAACGTTGTGCGTCATTTTTGTTGAACTAAACTTAAACCTAAATTAAATGAAAAAAACTATTTTAACTATTTTGTTTGTAATTTCTTCTACTTTGTGTTTATCTCAAAATGAGATTAATTCTGGAAATTATTATAATTACTATTCTAATGGAGAAAATTTGAAGGGAACTAAATTAACTACTTTTTGGCTTAATAAACTTGAAGTTTCTCAAATTTTAAAAGAAGAAATGAAAAACAATGGTTTTGAGTGGTTAAGCGATTTCAGAATATTAAAGTTAGATTCTATTAATTATGTTGTTTCTGTTTGTTATTCAGAAAAATCAAAATTTGGTTTTTTATATGAATCTACACATGGTATGATTCCAAATGTAAATAATAGAAAAATAAAAAGTATGTATAAAAGTATGACTGAAAATGATTATTCCGAGAAAATTGTGAATATAAACGGTCAATCAGATTTTATAAAAATTAAAGAAATACCAAATAATTTAATCATAATTAAAGAAGACTGTTACTGGTATCAAGAAACAGATAATAATAAAGACAATAAAAAATTAGTTACAAAAGAAATAATTATTGAAATATTGAAAGAAGATATTAGACAAATCTTAAGTGAAGTCAAAAAATAAAAAGAACGTACAACAGCAGATTGCAAAAATGGGGAAATATGTGGTAAATTCACAAGAAATTTTATCTTTAACAGAAAATAATCGGTTACGAAACTAGCAACCTCGCCAAGCCCCAAAACGCTAAAAGTACTTTAAACAAAAGAAAACTGATCAGTAATTAACTTTTACTTTTAAAAATAAAATAATAATTAGACTGAATCATCAAAAAAACACTGTTAAAAAAGTAATTAATTTTTAATTACTTTTTTAACTTCTTTAGTGTTGTTTGAATAAATTTCAAGAAAATAAACACCATTACTAAAAGTACTAATGTCTATTGAAGCTGTTTCTGTATTTTGCTTAAGCATAAGTTTGCCATAAATATCATAAAGAGCTATACTGTTTATTGTTGACTTAGAAGATATATTGATAATATTATTAGTAGGGTTTGGGTAAATTTTTATATCAGATGCTGTATTAAACGAATCGTCAATACTCAATGGTGCATCTTTATAAACTCTTACATAATCTATAGTCATTTGACTTTGAGTAAATGCTGGATCTATATTTCCTGCAAGACCGCCCATTGCAACGTTAAGCAATATAAATTGATCTTCAGTAAATGGCCAGGTACTTGCATCTTTTATCGCCGGGTTGTAAGTATAAAAACCTACACCATCAAGTAAAAAAGTAATTTGATTAGGCGACCAATTTACAGAATACACATGAAATTCGTTTGCTAAGTCATTTGCAATAGTACCGCCTTGATTTGGGTTACCACCATGGCAACAAGGCGTGTGAATTGCGCTATTAACGTAATTTACATCCTCACCAGGAAATATTCCACGTTCCATAACATCAATTTCTCCACAAGCGGGCCAACTTGTTGTCCCAAAAGCAGAATCCCAAAACGCACCATTCTCATTGATATTTTTACCTAACAACCAAATTGCTGGCCATGTACCAGCTTCTATAGGTAATTTTGCCCTAACATCTACTCTTCCGTAAGTAAATGCAAATTTAGAATTTAAACGCGCTGACGTATAGTTTTTTGTTAAACCTTGATCTTGATACGTTTCTTCTTTAGCTACTATGTTCAAAAAACCTGAATTATCAACAAAAGAATTATCAATTCGATTTGTATAATGTTGTACTTCGCCGTTTGCCCAACCCACACCAGGAATAATCACTTGTGTTTGATGGTGCCATTTAGATGGATTTACAGCCCCAGCAGTGTCAAAATTATCCTCCCAAACTAAATAGTTATATTCTACGTCAATAGCATTTGGATCTGTTGCTACAGAGCCATCTTCAATATTATCAATTAAATAAGTACCTGGTATTGTACTACCTCCATCAATAAAAATCACTATCCTATCATATGTACCACTTGCATTTACAGGTGTTACACCATCAGAACTCAAAACAGCATTAGAGTAATCAAACGTAATATTATTTGTCCAACCACCGCCAGCGGGAACACTTTGAGTTACCTGAACATCAGGATTAGTACCGTTCTCTAACTTTAAAATTAAAGTATGCACATTAGGATCAAATCCATAAAAAGATAATGAAATAGTATTTTGAAAATCTAAATCAATAGAACTTATTAAATCCAAAGAAAACCCTTGCCAAGCATCGGTTCCATCATTAAAAAACTGCCCTACATCATTTCCAGAATTATCAGGATCGGTATTAAAAGAAAAACCACTACCTGCAAAAGCAGTAAAACTATCTGTAGAAACAGAAAAATCTATAGGCATTTCTTGAGAAAAAGAGTTGTGTGATAAGAATAAAAAGAAAGCAAATAGATTAATGTTAAAATATTTCATTATTTTGAATTGAGATTAAAACACAATATTAAACGTTTAAAATTTCAAAATCAATAAATTTACATATATAAAAACTATACAAATTAAATTTAATTTATAAAAATAAAAACATAACAAACTGCTAATAAGTGACTTATTTATAATTAAATATTTTTTTATATTAGATTAAATATAAATGAAATAAAGGCATTGCATTTTAACAAATTAGTAAAACCCATTAAATAACGTAAAAGCAATTTTCATTTTCTTCAATTTACTTGTATCTTCGTAATTAATTACAAAACCGTACATGAACCTGCTAGAAACCCCAATTGCTTATTTAAAAGGTGTTGGCCCAAATAGAGCCACTTTGCTAAAAAGCGAATTGGGTATAACTACCTATGCAGACTTAGTGCAACTTTACCCCAACAGATATATAGACCGTACACAATACTATAAAATAAACCAACTGCGTGCATCGCAAACCGAAATGCAATTGGTGGGTAAAATAATTAATATAAAAACCGTAGAACAAAAAAGAGGCAGCCGCTTGGTAGCTACTTTTAAAGACGATACGGGCGAAATGGAACTGGTTTGGTTTAGAGGTGCAAAATGGATTAAAGAATCATTAAAACTTAACGAACCTTACGTTGCTTTTGGTAAAGTTACCCAATTTGGCGCAACGTTTAGCATGGCACACCCCGATTTAGAATTACTCTCAGAGCACAAAGCCACTATTCGTTCTGCAATGCAACCTGTGTATCCAAGTACCGAAAAACTAGCCAACAAAGGTATTTCTAATAAAGTAGTTAATAAAATGATGATGCAGCTTTTTACAGAAACCAAAGAGCTGCACAGCGAAACCTTACCCAATTACCTTTTAGAGGAGTTAAAATTAAGCAGTAAAAAAGAAGCTTTACTAAACATTCACTTTCCTCAAAATCAAGAACAATTAGCAAAAGCACAATTCAGATTAAAATTTGAAGAGCTGTTTTTTATTCAGTTGCAATTAATTAATAAAAACCTGCTGCACAAACAAAAAATAAAAGGACAACCTTTTACCCAAATTGGTACTTATTTTAACGATTTTTATAAAAATCATTTGTCTTTTAAGCTAACAAATGCTCAAAAAAAGGTGCTTAAAGAAATAAGAAACGATTTAGGAAATCCCGCTCAAATGAACCGTTTATTACAAGGCGATGTGGGTTCGGGAAAAACCATTGTTGCCTTTATGTGTATGCTTATGGCAAAAGACAATGGTTTTCAGAGTTGTTTAATGGCACCAACTGAAATATTAGCTTCGCAACATTACGAAGGCATTAGCGAACTAGCCAATCGCATTGGCTTAACCGTTAAATTACTAACAGGTTCTGTTAAAATTGCACAACGCAGAATTATTCACGAAAGTTTAGAAAACGGAGAATTAGACATTCTAATTGGTACACATGCCGTTTTAGAAGATAAAGTAAAGTTTAAAAACCTAGGACTTGCCATTATTGATGAACAACACCGTTTTGGAGTAGAACAACGCTCTAAATTATGGAAGAAAAACACCATTCCGCCTCATGTTTTGGTAATGACCGCTACGCCTATTCCGCGTACCTTGGCCATGAGTTTGTATGGCGATTTAGATATTTCGGTAATTGACGAATTGCCACCAGGCAGAAAACCAATAGAAACGGTTCACAG
>CBFIIG010000088.1:0-2148 GCA_965662615.1 Flavobacterium sp. | reverse complement strand
ATTTGACAATAACCGCTTAAAAGTTTGGAAATTCATAAAAGATGAAATTGAAAAAGGACGACAAATTTACATTGTTTATCCGCTTATTCAAGAATCAGAAAAAATGGATTACAAAGACCTAATGGACGGTTACGAAAGTATTTCGAGGGATTTTCCTTTACCAAAATACAGTATTTCTATAGTACACGGAAAAATGAAACCCGCCGATAAAGAAGCGGAAATGAAACGTTTTGTAGATGGAAAAACCAATATTATGGTTGCCACCACCGTTATAGAAGTTGGTGTAAACGTACCCAATGCGAGTGTAATGATAATAGAAAGTGCCGAACGTTTTGGACTTTCGCAATTGCACCAATTACGCGGACGTGTGGGTAGAGGTGCCGAACAAAGTTTTTGTATTTTAATGACAGGTCATAAATTATCCGAAGACAGTAAAACCCGAATGGAAACCATGGTGCGTACCAATGATGGTTTTGAAATTGCCGAGGTGGATTTAAAACTTAGAGGCCCAGGCGATTTAATGGGAAAACAACAAAGCGGTGTTTTAAACCTACAAATAGCCGATATTGTTAAAGATAGAGCCATTTTAGAACGTGCCAGACACGAGGCCATTAAATTACTTAAAAAAGACCCTGCTTTAAACGAAGAAGCACACCAAAAAGTAAAAGAAACCTACATAAAACTGATTCAGAAAAAAAACATTTGGAATTACATCAGTTAAAAGATAATTATAGCTTTAAAATTTATGCTTAAAGCCATAAAATCATTATTACTTTACTACTTTAATCCTTATATTTGCATCCTTAAAATAAGAAACTATGCGTATTTCGTACAACTGGCTAAAGCAGTTTATAAAAACCGATTGGACTTCTGAACAAACCTCAGAACTATTAACAGACCTTGGTTTAGAGGTAGAAGGTGTAATCCCTTTTGAGAGTTTAAAAGGAGGCTTAAAAGGTGTAGTTGTTGGGCATGTACTAACTTGTGTGCAACACCCAAACGCCGACAGACTTCGCATTACAACTGTAGATTTAGGCAATAACGAAGCACCTGTGCAAATTGTATGTGGTGCTCCAAATGTAGCTGCTGGACAAAAAGTACCTGTTTCAACAATTGGTACTACTTTGTACGATAAAGACGGAAATGGTTTTGAAATTAAAAAAGGAAAAATTAGAGGCGAAGAAAGTCATGGTATGATTTGTGCCGAAGATGAATTAGGTATTGGACAAAGCCACGAAGGGATTTTAGTTTTACCCGAAGATACCAAAATTGGTACTAACGTTGCCGATTTATATGATGTTGAAAACGATGAGGTTTTTGAAATTGGCTTAACACCTAATCGTGCCGATGCCATGAGTCATTTTGGTGTTGCCCGCGATTTAAGAGCTGGATTATTACAGCAAAAAATCAATTTAGAACTTATCACACCATCTGTAAGTAATTTTAGAATAGACAAAAGAACCCTAAAAATAGATGTTGAGGTAGAAAACGAAAAAAACACACCAAGATATACTGGGGTTAGCATTTCGGGTGTAACCGTTAAAACATCACCTAACTGGTTGCAAAATCGTTTAAAATCTATTGGTTTAACACCCAAAAACAATATTGTAGATGTTACCAATTATGTTATGCATGAGTTAGGGCAACCTTTGCATGCCTTTGATGCCAATAGCATAAACGGAAATAAAATTATAGTTAAAAACGCAACAGCAAATACCAAGTTCACCACATTAGACGGGATTGAACGTACCTTACATGAAGAAGATGTAATGATTTGCGATGCCGAACGTCCGCTTTGTATAGCTGGTGTTTTGGGTGGTTTGGATTCGGGTGTTTCGGAAAATACACAAAATATATTTTTAGAAAGTGCTTATTTTAACCCTGTAAGCGTTCGTAAAACTGCAAAAAGACACGCTATAAATACCGATGCTTCTTTCCGTTTTGAAAGAGGAATAGATATTAATTTATGTGAATATGCTCTAAAAAGAGCCGCTATTTTAATTCAAGAAATGGCTGGTGGAGAAATCACATCAGACATATCTGATTTTTACCCTAAAAAAGCGGAAGACTTTAGTGTTTTCTTAAACTTTGAAAAAGTAAATAGAGTAATTGGAGAAGTAATTCCGGCCGAAGTAATTAAAAACATAT
>CBFIIG010000087.1:0-6708 GCA_965662615.1 Flavobacterium sp. | reverse complement strand
ATGGTGACGAAATAAACGGCGTAGAAATTGTTCGTCAAATTATTTATAAAAAAATAAACCGCCCAAAGCGAGGTGTCATAATTTGTATTCCTATAATTAATATGTTTGGTTATGTTAACCAAAGCAGACAATTCCCAGACGGCAGAGATTTAAACCGAATGTTTCCGGGCAGTAAATCGGGTTCGTTGGCTAGTCGTTTTGCATTTCATTTATTAAAAGAAATAATTCCGTTTGTAGATTACGCAGTAGATTTTCATGCAGGCGGCGCAAGTCGTTTTAATGCCGCACAAATACGCGTTGCCCCTAACGATAAAGTGCTTAAAGAACTTGCTGTTGTTTTTTCAGCACCTTTTATTTTATCGTCTAAAAATATTGCGGGTACTTTTAGAAATGCTTGTGCAAAAAAAGGCGTTAAAATGCTGCTTTTTGAAGGTGGTAAATCATTAGACATAAACCCTAAAATTGCCGAAGAAGGAGTAAATGGAAGCAAGCGATTTTTACAACACTTAGATATGTTAATGCCGCGCTTTGTAGAAGAAGAAAAAATAAAAAAATCTATCTATATTGAAAAATCGGGCTGGTTACGCGCACGTTATTCTGGCTTATTACACGATTTTAACTTGCTTGGTACATTTGTAAAAAAAGGGACTACTTTAGGCAAAATTACAGATCCGTTTGGTAAAGGAGAACATCAAATAAAAGCACCAAATGATGGATATGTTATTAATGCCAATCATTCCCCAATTGTGTATCAGGGTGACGCTGTATACCACATGAGTAATGTAAAAGAGCCAAACAATGATTAAAAGTGAACTTAGAAAAAAATATAAAGCATTACGAAATGCTTTTACAGAAGAGCAGCTTGATGCGTTAAGTATAGAAATAGCGAATAAATCACTTGAGTTACCCGTTTGGAACAAATGCTGTTTTCATCTTTTTTTACCCATTAAAACTCAAAATGAAATAAACACAGAATATCTTTTGCAAATTTTAGCGGGTAAAGACAAAGACGTGGTGATTTCTAAAAGTAATTTTGAAAAAATAGAAATGACTCATTTTTTATTAACAGATAATACCAAAATTGTTTTAAACCAATATAATATTCCAGAACCTGTAAATGGTTTTGAAGTAAGTGACTCCAAAATAGATGTCGTTTTTATACCGCTTTTGGCTTTTGATATTAAAGGAAACAGAGTGGGTTACGGAAAAGGTTTTTATGATGCATTTTTAGCCAAATGCAAACCATCTACAATTAAAATTGGATTGTCTTTTTTTGAAGCCGAAACAATTATAAAAGACAATAGTCCAATGGACATTCCATTAGACTATTGTGTTACTCCCGAAAAAGTATATTTTTTTAAAAAGTTAAAAACGACAAATAACCCCTGCTGAGTATTGTATTTGTCTCCCTCCGGGAATTGCGTTTATGTCATATCTCCCTTGCACTTGTGCAAAAAGACCTAAGCGTTTGTACAACTGCCTCAATCCAAAATCGTAATCGCTTTCATGCCAAAACCAAAAATGAGCTCCACCACCAAAATTTCCCGAAAGACGTTCATAGTCTTTAATAGAAACCATACCAATTCCTGTAATTAGATATGGGTCGAAGTTATAAGGAACATCAACTATTAAATCTAAAACCCCATTTAAATCATATTTTGCATTTAAATCTATTGCTGTAAAAGTTATGTTGTCTTTTGTGAATTCGCCATCAACTAATTTTCCTGGATCGTATTTAACATGAGAAAAAGAAACCTCTGCACTTATGTTTTTTGTAAAAACATATTCTCCTGAAATACGTGTTGGTAGTCTAGAAAAATTCCAGTTATCTTTGAAATTAAATAGTTGATTTTCAGAAGAAAAAGAATCATCAATTGCTAAAAAACCAATTGAAAGTCTAAAAGGATTTTCGCTAGAATAACGATCATACCGTTGTGCATTTGAGTATAAACTATTTATTAAAAACAAAACAAAAAGTAAATTCCTAGACTTCATAATAATACTGTTTTTTATTTATTTGATGCAATTTCGTTGTAAATCTACATTTTTTTGTAACAATAAAAAAGACTTTCTCTTAATTATAATATTTTTACGATATTTGTAATATGAATATTTGGAACGAACTTTTAGAACACCTAAAATTTTTAATTAAAAGAAATCCGGAGTGATTTAAAACCACTATTGTTAAAAATTAATATTCATTAAAAAAAGTAACATATGCCTTTCTATCACAAATTAGGAACTATACCACCAAAACGTCATACCGTTTTTAGAAAACCAAATGGCGATTTATATTACGAGCAGTTATTTGGAACTATTGGTTTTGACGGTATGTCGACCAATTCTTATCACGAACACAGACCCACACAGGTTAAAGAAATACATAAACAATATAGCGTCGCACCAAAAATTGCGAATGCTAATAATATAAAATCATATCGTTTAAAAGGTTTCCAGGTTAAACCTGAAGATGATTTTTTAGACAGTAGAAAAATTGTTTTAACCAACAGCGATTGTCATATTGCTTTGGCGGCACCAAAAAAATCTACTACAGATTATTTTTATAAAAACACCGATTCCGATGAAGTTTTATTCATTCATAAAGGAACAGGAAAACTAAGAACCATGTTGGGTAATTTAGATTTCAAATATGGTGATTACCTAGTTATACCAAGAGGAATTATTTATAAAATAGATTTTGACACTGAAGACAACCGTCTTTTTATAGTAGAATCTAAACGACCTATTTATACACCAAAACGGTATCGCAACTGGTTTGGACAGTTACTAGAACATTCTCCTTTTTGTGAAAGAGACATTCGCAGACCCGAAGAATTAGAAACACACGACGAAAAAGGTTCTTTTATAATTAAAGTAAAAAAACAAGAGGATATTTTTGAAATGGAATATGCTACGCATCCTTTTGATGTAATAGGTTACGATGGTTTTAACTATCCATATGCACTTTCTATTCACGATTTTGAACCCATTACAGGTAGAATACATCAACCGCCACCAGTACATCAAACTTTTGAAACCGATGCTTTTGTAATTTGTTCATTTGTGCCTCGTTTATACGATTATCATCCAGATGCTATTCCAGCACCATACAACCACAGTAATATAGATTCTGATGAGGTTTTATACTACGTTGATGGTGATTTTATGAGTAGAAACGATATCGAGGCAGGGCATATTTCGTTACACCCAGCAGGTATTCCTCATGGGCCACATCCTGGTGCAGTAGAACGTAGTATAGGTAAAACCAAAACCGAAGAATTAGCAGTTATGGTAGACACCTTTAAACCATTAATGGTAACAGAAGATGCTATGAAAATAGCAGACGACACGTATTACCAATCTTGGTTGGAGCATTAAAAAAAAATAAAAATTTGAAGTTGTTATTACTTCAACAAAAAATAAAAAAATGGCAAAAGAAGTAAAGTCAGTAGAATACGGATTAGAAAAAATATTTGAAGGAGCACAAGATTTTTTACCTTTAATGGGTACAGATTATGTAGAATTATATGTGGGTAACGCAAAACAAGCCGCTCATTATTATAAAACTGCTTTTGGTTTTCAATCGCATGCATACAAAGGTTTAGAGACAGGCTCTAGAGAAGAAGTAAGTTATGTACTAAAACAAGATAAAATTAGATTGGTTTTAACCACACCTTTAAACAGTAAGTCTAAAATTAACGAGCATATTGTAAAGCACGGAGACGGCGTTAAAGTGGTGGCTCTTTGGGTAGAAGATGCAACATCTGCTTTTGAAGAAACTACAAAAAGAGGTGCTAAACCCTTTATGGAACCAACTGTAGAAAAAGACGAACACGGTGAAGTGGTTCGTTCTGGAATATACACCTATGGAGAAACCGTTCACATGTTTGTTGAACGCAAAAATTATAACGGAACTTTTTTGCCAGGTTATCGCGAATGGAAATCAGATTATAACCCAACAGGAGTAGGTTTAAAATACATAGACCACATGGTAGGTAACGTAGGTTGGAACCAAATGGACGTTTGGGTAAAATGGTACGAAGATGTTATGGGCTTTGAAAACTTTTTATCTTTTGACGACAAACAAATACATACCGAATATTCTGCACTTATGAGTAAAGTAATGAGTAACGGAAACGGGCGTGTAAAATTCCCAATTAACGAACCTGCAAAAGCAGCTAAAAAATCTCAAATAGAAGAATATTTAGATTTTTACGAAGATGCTGGAGTACAGCACATGGCAATTGCAACAGACGATATTATTGAAACCGTAGCACAATTAAAAGCGAGAGGTGTTGAATTTTTACCGCCACCACCACAAGCATATTATGACGACATACCAAGAAGATTAGGTGTTCACAGAGACATGATGAAAGAAGATATAGCAGAACTTCAAAAGCTTTCTATATTGGTAGATGCAGACGAAGAAGGCTATTTATTACAAATTTTCACCAAGCCATTACAAGACCGTCCAACCTTATTTTTTGAAATTATTCAACGAATGGGAGCAAAAGGATTTGGTGCAGGAAACTTTAAAGCTCTTTTTGAATCTATAGAACGCGAACAAGCATTGAGAGGAACATTATAAAATCGCATTATTTTTTTATATTCTAAAATTTTTACCGCTTTTTATAACATTTTTGCAACCAAATGTGTTAAAGTTGATTTTTTATATAAAAGTAATAGTCATGCATAGTACTTTTGCACTCGCAAATAAGGAAAGTCATAATCTCCCGTTTGTATAAATTTTCATAATTTATAGTTTTAGTTGGTTAATAGCATAAAAACGCAGTCAATTTTTGGTCTGCGTTTTTTTGTTTCTTACATTTGGAACAGATTTTGCAAATAAAATAGAAACCGAAATTATGAAAAACACAATCTTATTTATATTCGCTCTATTTGCTTCAACCACTTTTGCACAATCGAATGCATACAATTCGGGAGAGAAATTTAAGTTTAGAATTCACTATGGTTTTGTAAATGCAGGTTACGCAACTTTAGAATTAAAAGAAGTCAAATACGACAACAAAAAGGTTTTTCACGCAAAAGGTTATGGCTATACAACCGGAATGACGAAAATGTTTTTTAGAGTAAAAGACGATTACCAAAGTTATTTTGACAAAGCAACTGGAAAACCATATAAATTTATTAGAAAAATAGACGAAGGCGGATACACCAAAGACCAAGAAGGCTATTTTGACCAAGAAGGAAACACAGTATTAGTAAATGACCATAAAGCAAATTCTAAAAAAAGAATTGTTGTTTCAGACAAGGTTCAAGATATTGTTTCGTCTTTTTACTATTTAAGAAATCATCCTGGGATAGACAATATACAAATAGGAGAACACATTAGTATTGATATGTTTTTTGATGACGAAATTTCTAAATTTAAGTTAAAATATTTAGGTAAAGAGAATATAAAAACTAAATTTGGAACTATAACTAGTTTAAAATTTAGACCTTTTGTACAATCAGGTCGTGTTTTTAAAGAAGAAGAAAGTTTAACCGTTTGGGTTTCAGCAGATAAAAATAAAATCCCATTACGTATAGAAGCCGATTTAGCAGTAGGTTCGTTAAAAGCCGATTTAGAGAGCTATTCGGGCATTCAGCATAATATTAAATTCAATTAAATGGACAACCATTACGAGATACTTAATAAATTAGAAGATAAATTTTCTAATATAAATCAAAAAACAGCCACTCACCTAGAGGGGCTTTTGTGGTCTAACCCAATTACATATTGGGATTATATAAATACAGATGCTTTGTTAAGCTTGCAACATCAACGCACCACTTTGCCAGATGAAATGGTATTTATTATGTACCACCAAGTAAACGAATTGTTGTTTAAAATGATACTGTGGGAAATGGATCAAATTACTTCGGTAGAAAAACCAAGTACCGCAGATTTCACAGAAAAACTAAACCGAATCAGTCGTTATTTTGATATGCTAACCAGTTCTTTTACCGTTATGATGGACGGAATGGACGTAAAACAATATCAGAAATTTAGACATACACTCACACCAGCAAGTGGATTTCAATCGGCACAATACCGTATTATAGAATTTGGTTCTACGGATTTAATTAATTTAATTGACATTCGTTTTAGAGCAACAATTGATAGAGACACACCATACGAACACGCCCTTAATCATTTGTATTGGCAAGCCGCAGGTAAAGATCATAAAACAGGCAAAAAGTCGTATTTACTTTCTGCTTTCGAAAAAAAATACCAAAGTGTTTTTATAGAAAAAATGAAAACTTATAATACAACCAATTTATGGCAAAAGTTTAAAAGTTTACCACAAGAAGATCAACAAAACGAAGAGCTAATTGCTGCTATGCGCCATTACGATAAAACCGTAAATATTACATGGGTTATGGGGCATTTTAATGCCGCAAAAAAATACATAGAAAGCGAAGACAACCCAAACCCAGAAGCAACTGGCGGAAGCGACTGGAAAAAATACATGTTACCCAAATACCAAAGAAGAATATTTTACCCCGAATTATGGTCTGAAGAAGAACTAAAAAACTGGGGAGAACAATAATTAACCTACAAAAATCCTACTAAATTTTGAGAATTTTAAATTTATTATTGGCGTCGTTTGTGCTTTTAACAAGTTGCAACAATTCCGATAAAAAAGAAACCAAGAAAGAGACAAAGAAAGAAGAAAGTATAAAAAAGTTTGGCTTTGATTTTGC
>CBFIIG010000086.1:0-6868 GCA_965662615.1 Flavobacterium sp. | reverse complement strand
CATATAAACACGTGGACTATTAATAGCATTCATACGAATTCGGTCACCTAACAAAGCGCCTCCTGTTTTACGTTTAGATGGATCAACCGATATTAAACCAATGGTTTTATCTGGAAAATCAATTAAAAAACGACGTACCAATTCATCTACTAAAGATGATTTTCCTGCTCCACCTGTACCTGTAATTCCTAAAACCGGAATGGTAGAAGTTTCGTTTAATTTGTGAATAGCGTCTAAAGTATCTTTTGCAATTTCTGGGAAATTCTCTGCCGATGAAATTACACGAGCCAACTGAGTTGGATTTTTATCTTTTAAGTCGCTAGCTTTAACAGAGAGCTTATCACCCAAAGGGTAATCTGCTTGTTGCACCAAATCGTTAATCATACCTTGTAAACCCAATCTTCTTCCGTCGTCTGGAGAGTATATTTTGGTAATTCCGTAAGCTTGTAATTCTTCTATTTCAGTTGGAAGAATAACACCTCCTCCTCCGCCAAATATTTTAATGTGACCAGCTCCTTTTTCTTTAAGTAAATCGAACATATACTTAAAATACTCATTATGTCCACCTTGATATGAAGTCATTGCAATGGCATTTGCGTCTTCTTGTATTGCGGTATTCACCACTTCTTCAACACTGCGGTCATGTCCAAGATGAATTACCTCAACACCTGTAGATTGAATTATTCTTCGCATTATATTAATTGCTGCATCATGACCATCAAATAATGAGGCTGCAGTTACAATTCGAACTTTATTTATTGGGGTGTATGGTGTTTGTTGTTCCATATTACTTTTCAGTTGTTTTTTGAAGCTGCAATTTACAAAAATTAAAGATGTTTTAAGACGCTTTAATTCCTATTAAACTAGATATTTTATTAACAATAAATCAATTTAGGCATAAAAAGAAGTATAGCAATTAACAATTTGATAAAAAATAAACGTTTAAATATAAAATACGTCGTTTATCGATGATAATTATAAATGCTATTAAAACTTCTCATTTTTGTTCTTATTCAATAGTAAAAAAATAAAAATGAAAAAAATAGTATTAATTACGTGTCTTACATTATTAGCTAGCTGTGCAGAGCTTCAACAAATAGCTGAAAACTTACCACAAACTGAAAATGTAGGTTTGGGATCTTTAGATTTTTCTAACGGTTTAAAAGAGGCTTTAACCAATGGTGTTGAAAAACAAGTGACCAAATTAGCAAAAGAAAATGGCTTTTATTTAAATGATAAAGTTAAAATTTTATTTCCAACAGAATTGCAAAAAGTAGAAGACGGATTGCGTAAAGTTGGATTAAGTAAATTAGCAGACGAAGGTACAAAAATGCTTAACAGAGCTGCCGAAGATGCCATTGTAGCAGCAATACCAATTGTAACTAATGCAATTACCGAAATGAGTATTCAAGATGCTAAAGCCATTGTTTTAGGTAACGAAAGTGCAGCAACTAGTTATTTAAGTCAAAAAACAACAACTGCTTTAACTGCAAAATTACAACCCATTATAAAAAATTCATTTGCAAAAGTAGGAGCAGATAAAATCTGGAATAACTTAATTTCAAAATACAATGCAATTCCTTTTACGCAAGATGTAAATTCAGACTTAACAGATTATACAACCCAAAAAACATTAGAAGGTGTTTTTTCTATGATTAGCGTTGAAGAAAAAAATATTAGAACAAATATTAGCTCTAGAACATCTTCTTTATTGCAAAAAGTATTTGCTACACAAGATTAATTTATGATTTAAATAACAATCATATAACATATAATTAACACGTTGTAAATTAAATATTTAAGATATTTGTAGTGTTAAAAAACAATAAGAATTCATATTTAGTTTTGGTTAGTTAGAAAAATAAATCGGTGCCTCATACACCGATTTTTTTATAGCCTAAAGTAGTTTAAAACTAACTTATTAAATTCTTCTGCGTGTTCAATATTAGTAACATGACCACAATTTTTAATAACTGCCAATTGATTATTAGTTGGATTATTAACAACCATTTTTTTAACGGTTTCTAGAAAGAAAAAATCCTGATCGCCCATTACATAAAATGAAGGTGATACTGCCTGAGTTTTAAAAAAATAATCCAGTCTTGATTGTAAGTTTTTAGTAAGCATAAACCACCTGCTAAACTCTTGTTTTGTTAATCGTTTAGATTCTTGAATAAAAATAGTTCGAGACTCTTTGTGGTTTCTTAACGGTAAAATAATGTTTGCAAACACCTTATACAAAAGTGTAGAAGGCAAAATGGGTTTTAAAATATGTGCCGAAAATAGCAATAGTTTACTTGGGTTGCTAAGTGCCGTAATTGCACCTCCTAATACCATTGTTTTTACTCTATTGGGCTGTATTTCTTCCAAATGACGAATAATTAATGTGCCCAATGATATTCCAACAAAATGACTGGTTTTTATCTTTAAAAAATCCAATACCTGAAAAACATCGTTACACAATAATGGGAAAGTATAATTTTCTTTTGGAACTTCTAAATTTTGAGATTTTCCATGCCCGCGTAAATCTAAAAGTAAAAGGTTGTATTTTTCGCTAAATGCTTTTATTTGTTTAAACCAAATAGCCGAGCTTCCTCCTGCTCCATGCAAAAAAGTAACCCACTCGGTTGACGAATTATTTTCTATAATTTTATAATGTAGCATTTAAATTTTTCGAAGTTTTTATAAAATAGCATTTTTTAAAATAGCCTCCATTTGATTTTGCAAGTCAAGTGCAGCTTCTTTTGCCTTTTCTGCAAAATCAGTTCCATTAGATGCATAAATTATACCTCTAGACGAATTAATTAAAAGTCCTATTTGATTATTCATCCCATATAAACAAACATCTTGTAAATTTCCACCTTGTGCTCCTACTCCTGGAACTAACAAAAAACTGTTAGGTACTATTTTTCTAATTTCTGTAAAAAAAGAAGCTTTAGTTGCCCCTACAACATACATTAAATTAGTTGCGTTTTTCCAGTTTTTAGACGTTTCTAAAACCTTCTTATATAATTGATCTTCTTCACTTTCGTTGGTTTGAAAATCGAAAGCACCTTCGTTAGAAGTTAAAGCCAACATTATGGTATGCTTATCTTCGAAAGCTAAAAATGGTTCAACAGAATCTTTCCCCATATAAGGTGCAACAGTAACAGAGTCAAAATTTAAATCTTCAAAAAACGCTTTAGCATACATGGTAGATGTATTGCCAATATCGCCTCGTTTAGCATCAGCAATCGTAAAGATTTCTGGGTAATTTAAATTTATATATTCAATTGTTTTTTGCAGCGATTGCCAACCTTTTATTCCATAAGCTTCGTAAAAAGCTGTATTTGGTTTATACGAAACGCATAAATGATGTGTAGCATCAATAATACTTTTATTGAACTCAAAAATTGGATCTTCAAATGCTAATAAATGTTTAGGTATTTTATTTAAATCAACATCTAAACCAATGCATAAAAAGGATTTTTTAATTTTTATTTGTTCTACGAGCTGTTCTGTTGTCATAAATGGTATTTATCACAAAGGTAGTCGAATTTTTAATTTAAAAAAAGTGTCCTTTTATTAACATCTATTTAAAAAAATCATCATCCTTTGTTCCTTTTTTTCTGAAAACAGGAATTTTAAGCGCCATGTATGCATCAACAGCTTTTGTTTTTTCGAAAATAGAAGAAACTATGGAGCCCGAACCAATCACCAAAGGTCCTGCTCGAAAACCAAAACCGGCTTGAGTTCCTGCGAATTGTCTGTAACCAACCGGTAGATATAGAGAAAGCCACTTATATTGTAAACGTGGTGTTATAAATACGCTATTTGGCAAATAATTTGCATTCTCTTTTGTTCGATTTACTAAATTAAATTGTGATGATAAATTAATAAAATAGCGATTATTCAAATTTAAATCGGCTTGGGTTTTAAATGCGGTAGGCATCGTCATTTTTATACTATTTGAAGAACTTAATAAAGTATAAAAATTTTCAAAATCTAAATTATTAAAATCCGATTCACTAACTTGAGCAGTAGCATCGAAAACTTTTATTTCAGTGTCTTTATAGTTTAGGTAACCTAAATCAGTTATAGATGCTGCTATTTTATATTTATAATAATGAATTTGAGGTCTATATTCATATGAAAAACCTAAATCTAACGCGAGACCACTTCCAGAAAAGTTTGAAGGATCTGTTACATTATCAAAATTATTAATATTTCCTGTTTCGATATTTCCTGTTGAGCTATAAACTTCATCTAAATTTATTGCATTTGGATTATAATTTAAAGAAAAATTATTTGCTTTTATATAACCTGTGTATATACCAACCAAATATTTAGCAGAGACTCCAATTTTAACTTTGTGGTGGGGACTGTCTTTTAAAATATGTGCGTAAGAAAAGCCTAATTCTGCCCATGCATTTGAAGAAATGCTAAAGTTTTGATTTTTAATATCATAACCCGTATTCACATCACCTTCTAAGTCTTCCAAATAGGCCCCATCAATATCTGCGGCTTGAATAATTGTTCTTGCTCTTGAAAAAACTGCAATTGAACTTCGTGGCGTTAGATTCATCATAAATGATGGGCCTAAAGCATCATAATTAATATGCAAATTATTATTTGAACTAGGAAAAGTGGTAGAAATATCATTTAATTCTGCTCCAGATTTTAGAGCTTCAAATAAATCGAATGAATAATAATCGTTAGAACCTGCAATGTTAAAAGATGCTAAATTAATGTCGGTTCTATAATATGAATCAACAATTTCCGCAGGATTATTAATAACGTTATGAACTCCAGCGTAGTTGTCAGTTAAGAAACCTGTAAATCCTTGCGAAAAAATTACGTTTACAAAAAGTAAACAAAATAGAATATTATTTTTCATGAGCAGGAGATTTTAAGTTAGTAATTACTTTCAAAAATAAGAAAAGTAAACAAGAATAAAAACCATTTGTAAAAAAAGGGGAAAAACACCCTAAAAAAAATACCCACTATAAAAGCAGGTATTTATTTAATAAATTAAGGAGAAAAGAGTTTAAAAAATCTCTGTTTCTTTTAATTTTTCGGTGTTACTTACCAATTGTAATTCTTCTACAATTTTTTGAATATCACCGTTCATTATATTTCCTAAATCGTATAAAGTAAGACCAATTCTGTGGTCTGTTACTCTACCTTGAGCATAATTATAAGTTCTAATTTTTGCAGAACGGTCTCCACTACTTACTTGCGAAGTACGTTTTGTAGCATCTTCGGCTTCTTTTTTAGCCAATTCCATTTCGTATAAACGAGAGCGTAAAACGTTTAATGCCTTATCTTTATTTTTATGCTGCGATTTTTGATCTTGACATTGAGCTACCAAACCAGTGGGTACGTGAGTTAAACGCACTGCCGATTTTGTAGTATTTACAGATTGACCACCAGGACCCGACGAACAAAAGAAATCTACACGGACATCGTTCATATCTATTTGAACATCAAATTCTTCTGCTTCTGGTAAAACCATAACAGTTGCAGCAGAAGTATGCACACGTCCTTGTGTTTCGGTTTGTGGAACACGTTGCACACGGTGAACACCCGCTTCAAATTTTAAAGTACCATAAACATCTTCTCCAGTAACTTCAAAAATTACCTCTTTAAAACCACCCGAAGTTCCTTCGTTCATATCTACTACAGAGGTTCTCCAACCTCTACCTTCGCAATATTTAGTGTACATTCTAAACAAGTCTCCAGCAAAAATTGATGCCTCGTCACCACCTGTACCTGCTCTAACCTCGACCATAACGTTTTTAGCGTCTTCTGGGTCTTTGGGTACAAGCATAAATTTTATTTCATCTTCCAACTCAGGTAATCTGTTTTTAGCTTCGTCTAATTGCATTTTTGCCATTTCAACCATTTCGGCATCAGAACCATCGGCAATAATTTCGTTAGCTTCTTCAATATTACTATTTATAGAAAGGTATTCGTCTCTTTTTTCTACTAAGGCTTTTAGGTCTTTGTATTCTTTATTTAACTGTACATAACGCTTTTGATCCATTATAACATCGGGTTGAATAATCAAATCCGATATTTCGTCAAAACGTTGTTTTACTATTTGTAATCTATCTAGCATCTTGCTCTTTATTTATAACTGCAAAGTTAGTGAAAATTCTCATTATCAAAACCATTTTTAAATAGAGTTTCATTTCTTAAATAAGACAAACGTTAAATTTTAAAGTTTATTTAAATTAAATCTAAATAAACTTTGCAGATTAATTTTTGCGTTTTATATTTGCATTATTATTTTAATTAAATCTAAATAACAACAATAAAATGAAAAAGCAAATTTTAAGCTTAATAGCAGTAACTACCATTTTTACTTCTTGTTCAAATGATGATAATGCAACAACTCCAACATTAGAAGTACCTACAACTTATACTTTTAATAGAGACAACCAATCTACAGTTAGTTATAGCGGACAAACAAATCGTTTATTAATGCTAGACGAAATGGGAGAATACATAAAAACTCAAGCTACAAACGGTAATGTTGTTGAAACCTCTACACTTACTAATATGTATGCAAATACAAATAGTCCGTTTTTAAATCCAAATTTAAATAGTGCGAATAACCAATTAAAAAACAAAACAGCCGTTTCTATGGATTACTTTGAATTGTTTTTTGGTGAAGGAACGACAACTGAACAATTTGAATTGAGAACATTTTTCGAAAATCAATTTACAAATGCCAACCTAGCTAGTACAGGAGCAGACGCATCTGAAGGAACAGCTGGAAGCTATTTAGACGGAAGCTCAGTACGATTGTTTGCAGCTAATGGTTTAGAGCCACAACAAGTAATTTTAAAAGGTTTAATGGGTGCCGTTGCTATGGATCAAATTG
>CBFIIG010000085.1:0-6988 GCA_965662615.1 Flavobacterium sp. | reverse complement strand
ATCCTGGCTTTATTGCACCAAATAGCACCTTAGGTTTGGTAGAAATTGATGCCGTTAGAGCCAGTGACGACGAAAGTGAAATTGGCGATTTTAATCCAAATGTTAGAAGTAGCATTGCATATAATGCGGAATCTGGAATAACTGAAACCGCAAGACCAAACGGTGTTTTATTAGGGCAAATCACACCGCGTGGCGGACGAATTTCGGGCACATCGTCTATAATGCAATTTGATGCTTGGAACTGGGAAGACGCTTTAATTAAAGAAGGTGACGGGATTCATGTAAATTGGCCGAGCAGCTATACTTATTCTTGGAAAGAAGAAAAACTTCAACCCAATAAAAAATACAGCGAGCAATTAGAAGAACTTAATCAGTTTTTTGCAACGGCACGTTTATACAAAACAAATGAAAACCAAAGTCCAGACTTGGCGCTTTTGGCAATGAAACCCGTTTTAGAAGGAAAAGCAACTCTTTTTGTTCATGTTGATAACGAAAACGAAATTATGGACATGGTTCAGTTTTCTGTTAAAAACAACATTAAAAAAACAGTTATAGTTGGTGGTTATTATGCCTTTAAACTTGCCGAAGTTTTAAAACAAAATAACATTTCTGTATTGTTAAACCGAGTACATAGCTTGCCTCAAATGGCAGATGAAGACGTGAATCTACCGTATAAAAATGCATCAATTTTGGTGAAAGCTGGTGTATTAGTTGCACTTCAAAACGCGGGAGACATGGAACGTATGCAAACGCGAAACTTACCATTTTATGCAGGAACTTGTGCCGCTTGGGGATTAAATAAAGAGGAAGCATTAAGTCTAATTACAAAAAACAGTGCTGAAATTTTAGGAATTGATACTGACTATGGAACTTTAGAAAATGGAAAAAGTGCTACTTTATTTATTTCTAATGGAGATGCTTTAGACATGCGAACCAATCTTTTAGAACATGCTTTTATAGATGGTAGAATTGTTAATTTAAACGACAGACATAAAGAGTTGTACGAACGTTACCAGACCAAATACAATACTGCAAAAGAGTAGAAATACACTATGAAAGAAATAACATCTACTCAAAATTCGTTTATAAAAAACATAATACAGTTGCAAGAAAAGGCAAAAGCCCGAAAAAAAAGCAATCAGTTTATTATAGAAGGATTTAGAGAAATAGAATTGGCCCATAAAGGTGGTTATGTTTTTTCGCACTTGCTTTTTGACGCTTCCAAAATTGAAAAAACAGCACTTAATTTATTTTTAAATATAGAAACCGAGTGCATTACTATATCTACAGAAGTTTATGAAAAAATAGCGTATAGAGAAAGTACTGAAGGTGTTATAGCCATTTCATATTCTAAACCACACCAATTAAGTGATTTAAATTTACCCGAAAATCCGTTAATTCTAATTGCCGAAAGTTTAGAAAAACCAGGTAACTTGGGTGCATTATTACGTACCGCAGATGCTGCGAATATTGATGCTGTTTTAATTGCAGACCCAAAAACCGATATGTATAACCCAAACATTGTAAGGTCTAGCGTGGGTTGTTTGTTTACTTGCCAAATTGGTATTGGAACAACCGATGCTATTTTAGATTTTTTAAATGAGAAAAAAATTAATCTTTATAGCGCTACATTACAAAACAGCAATGCATATCATTTAGAAAATTACAGTATGCCAACTGCTATAGCTGTTGGAACAGAAGCCACCGGTTTAACGGAAAAATGGCGCACTCAAAGCACAAAAAACATAGTAATTCCTATGAGTGGAAAAATAGACTCTATGAATGTTTCTGTAGCTGCAGCCATTTTATTATTTGAAGCCAAAAGACAAAGAGATTTTTAATTTATTTTAAAATAATAGTTGCATTTCTATTGAAATAAAACTACTTTTAAGTTAAATTCAATCGTATGAACACCATAGACCTAGAGCAAGAGAATAAAGCCATTGCTCAAGAGTACAAAGAACTCTTACGCATAAGTTACCAAACCTTAACAAACGACGACAAAAAGTTGATTCGCAAAGCGTTTGATGTGGCTGTTGAAGCGCATAAAGAACAACGCAGAAAAAGCGGTGAAGCTTATATTTTTCACCCAATTGCTGTTGCTAAAATAGTAGGTTCTGAAATTGGTTTGGGAGCAACTGCAATTGCAGCAGCTCTTATGCACGATGTGGTGGAAGATACCGAAATTACAGTAGAAGATATTAGACAATTATTTAACGATAAAGTTGCTAAAATTGTTGAAGGCTTAACCAAAATTCCAAAAGTAAATACCGAACAAGAAATCTCGTTACAAGCAGAAAACTTCAGAAAAATGCTTTTAACATTAAACGATGATGTTCGTGTAATTTTAATAAAAATAGCCGACCGATTGCATAATATGCAAACCATGGACAGCATGGCACCTTATAAACAGGCGAAAATTGCATCGGAAACCTTATACATTTACGCACCTCTTGCTCATAGATTAGGACTTTACAACATTAAAACGCAGTTAGAAGATTTGGGTTTAAAATACACCGAGCCCGAAATTTTTAATGAAATTTTAAGCAACATAAAAGACACCAAAGAAGAACAAGACTCTTATATAAAATCCATTACTGATATTTTGTCTAAAAACTTAGATGAAGAAAAAGTAAGCTATACCATTAAAGGAAGACCTAAATCTATTTTTTCTATCCGTAGAAAAATGAAGGCTCAAAATGTAACCTTCGACCAAGTATACGATAAATTTGCAATACGAATTGTGTATGATTCTAACTTGCACGATGAAAAGTTTATTGCATGGAAAATTTATTCTATTGTTACAGACCATTATCGTCCCAGCCCTAGCCGTTTAAGAGATTGGATTTCGGCACCAAAATCTACAGGATACGAGGCTTTGCATACTACCGTTATGGGGCCAAGAGGTAGATGGGTAGAAGTACAAATTCGAAGTGAACGAATGAACGAAATTGCCGAAAAAGGATATGCGGCTCACCACAAGTATAAAAACGGAAACACAGAAGAACACGGCTTAGAAAAATGGTTAAACCAATTAAAAGAAGCCTTAGAAAACACATCAAACAGTGCCGTTGATTTTGTAGAAGACTTTAAATTAAACTTATACGCCAAAGAGATTTATGTTTTTACGCCAAAAGGTGAATTAAAATCGTTGCCTAAAGGAGCAACAGCATTAGATTTTGCTTTTTCTATCCATACCGAAATTGGCACCAAAACACGAGGAACAAAAGTAAATGGAAAATTGGTACCATTAAATCATGTTTTGGTGAGCGGAGATCAAATAGAAATTGTAACCTCTCAAAATCAAAAACCAACGCTGCAATGGCTAGATTACGTAACTACTTCTAAAGCTAAAAGCAAAATAAAAGGAGTAATAAACGACAGTTTAAAAGAAACAGCAGAAGACGGTAAAGAGATTTTAATTAGAAAGTTAAGACACTTAAAAATAGCATATAGTGAAAAAGTTGAAGCCGAACTTTTGCAATTTTTTAAATTAGGAACCTCATTAGAAATGTTTCATAAATTTGGAACAGGGACAATTGAAAACAGTCAGTTAAGAGAATTTGCTAGTAACAAATCGAATACTTTAGTCAATTTCTTTAAAAAACCTTTTAAAAGAAATTCGGCTAATGAAAACACAGGAAAACTTCCTGCAAGAGACACTAATTTAGATCAATTAACTTTTGGAAAAGAAAAAGCACGCCTAAATTACAACTATGCTAATTGCTGTAGTCCTATTCCTGGTGATGATGTTTTTGGCTTTGTAACCATAAACGAAGGTATAAAAGTACACAGAAACGACTGCCCAAACGCTATAAGTCTTCAGTCAAATTATGCATACAGAGTAATGCCTGCTTTTTGGTCTGGTGCAGTGCAAAAAGACTTCAAAGTAATTTTAAAAATTACAGGAATTGACACTATGGGACTCACTAACGAACTCACCAAAGTAATATCCAACGAATTACATGTTAACATCCAAAGCATAAGCTTAAATAGTGATGCTGGTATATTCAATGGCCAAATATCTGTTGTAGTACCAAATAACTTAGAATTAAAAAAGTTAATTGAAAAAATTGCAAAAGTAGATGGTGTTGAAAAAGTTACCCGAGTTTACAAAAGTTAATAACTAATGTAAAAGATAACTTAATTGATAAGAAACATACTATATCAAATAAAATAATTAGTTATCTTTGCAACTTGTTAAGCATTAACTATGGAAAACAATACAAATCAGGAGGTTGTAAAAAATGTTTTTACTTCTTTTTTAGAAGAAAAAGGACATAGAAAAACACCAGAACGTTACGCTATACTTCAGGAAATTTACGATACCGAAGAACATTTTGATATAGAATCATTGTATATCAAAATGAAAAACAAAAACTATCGCGTAAGTAGAGCTACATTGTACAACACCATAGAAATTTTATTAGAATGTGCATTGGTAAGACGCCACCAATTTGGTCAAAATCAAGCGCATTATGAAAAATCTTATTTCGACAAACAACACGACCATATTATAAACACCGAAACAGGTGAAGTAATTGAGTTTTGTGACCCACGAATACAACAAATAAAAAAGACGATGGAAGAAATATTTGACATGGACATAAGCGCCCATTCATTATATTTTTACGGAACTAAAAAAAAATAACCTAACTACTATAAACAATAACTAATGACTGTAGATTTACTACTCGGCCTACAATGGGGAGACGAAGGAAAAGGAAAAATTGTAGATGTTTTAACTGCAAAATATGATATTATTGCTCGTTTTCAAGGCGGACCAAATGCAGGGCATACTTTAGAATTTGATGGTATAAAACACGTTTTAAGAACTATTCCATCTGGAATTTTTCATAAGAACGCTGCTAATATAATTGGTAACGGAGTTGTTATAGATCCTGTTGTTTTTATTAAAGAAATAGAAGGCTTAGAGAAATTTAATATGGATATTGCATCTAAATTATTTATTTCTAGAAAAGCGCATTTAATTTTACCTACACACCGCTTATTAGATGCCGCATCTGAGGCGTCAAAAGGTAAAGCTAAAATTGGCTCAACTTTAAAAGGAATTGGACCAACATACATGGACAAAACCGGTAGAAACGGATTAAGAGTTGGAGACATAGAATTAGTAGATTTTAAAGAAAGATACAGAGCTTTGGCAGACAAGCACGAGTCTATGATTTCTTTTTATGACGTTGACTTACAATACAACTTAGCCGAAATGGAAGATGAGTTTTTTAGTGCTATTGCAGAACTAAAAAAAATCACTTTTATTGATAGTGAAGAGTACTTAAATAGTGCATTAAAAAGCGGAAAAACAATTCTTGCAGAAGGCGCTCAAGGTTCTTTATTAGATGTTGATTTTGGAACATACCCATTTGTAACTTCATCTAACACTACTGCTGCTGGAGCTTGTACTGGTTTAGGAATTGCACCTAACAGAGTTAAACAAGTTTTTGGAATTTTTAAAGCCTATACTACACGTGTTGGTAGCGGTCCTTTCCCAACAGAATTATTTGACGAAACGGGAGCGAAAATGGCAAAAGTTGGCAACGAATTTGGTTCTGTTACAGGTCGTGCAAGACGTTGTGGCTGGCTAGATTTAGTTGCACTAAAATATGCAGTAGATGTAAATGGTGTTACCGAACTTTACATGATGAAAGGCGATGTGCTTTCTGGTTTTGATACCTTAAAAATATGTACAGGATACGAATACAAAGGCGAAGTAATTAAGCACTTACCTTATAACATTGAACCCGAAAATGTATCTCCAATTTACACCGAAATGAAAGGCTGGAAAGAGGATTTAACAAAAATTACATCTTATGAAGCTTTACCTGGAGAGTTTAAAGTGTATATTACATATATAGAAAAAGAATTAGAAGTGCCTATTAAAGTAGTTTCTGTTGGTCCAGACAGAACACAAACAATAATGAGATAATGCTAAATAACGCACCCGAAAGTTTAAATTTACCCTTGGCTCACCAAGATACAAGGGTAAATACTTTTTTTATAGATTTTTTAATATCCCAAGCCTTAGGTTGGTCATTTTGGATAACTTTAGCTTATTTTAACTTTGGTTTTTTAGGCTTTTTAAGCTTCTTTATTGTTCGTTTTTTGTACTTCTTCTTAAGCGAAAATAGCAATGGAAAGACTTTAGGAAAAAAAATAACAAAAACAAAAGTGGTTAACATTTCAGGTAATAAACCAAGTGCTATACAAATAGTAAAAAGAAGTTTATTGCGTAACTTCACTTTGATTCTTACTTTTATAAGTGACGATTTTCAAGCCTTTCACGATAAATATTCGGGAACGTATGTTATTATAGACACTATTTAAGCAAACTGTGTTTGCTAAATAAATCACAATAAACCGCTACTCTACTTGTTTTTATTTATTTTTGAAAAAAAATACACTTTGAAAAAATACACACTACTACTATTTTTTATTTTTTCTTGCTCTGTTTGGGGACAAAAAGATAATACTATAAAATTGGTACATGCCGATTTTACAGTAAGTGATCAAAATGAAATTCCCGATGCAATAATTTACACAGGCAATGTAAGTGTTATACAAAACAACATAAAAATAAATTGTAATAAAGCATATCATTTTACCAAAGAAAACTACATAAAAGCCTTTGGTAGTGTACAAATGAATCAAAACGACAGTTTATTTTTAAACAGTGAATATGCCGAATATAACGGTGATGCCGAGTTGGCTTTTGCAACTGGAAATGTAAATATGCGTTCACCAGATTCATCTATAAAAACAGATACAATTTATTTTAATAAAAAAAGTCAGGTTGCTTATTATAATAGCTACGGAACTATTTTAAACAAAAATAATACGTTAAAAAGCAAATCGGGTAAGTATTTAATTAATCAAAAA
This sequence comes from Flavobacterium sp., assembly GCA_965662615.1. GTDB lineage: Bacteria > Bacteroidota > Bacteroidia > Flavobacteriales > Flavobacteriaceae > Flavobacterium. The sequence goes on along the minus strand of CBFIIG010000085.1, from coordinate 91 downwards.
AAATATCAATTCACAAGCCAAGTTGTCGTTACCAACCCACAAAGTGTTATTAAAACGAATCATTTAGATTATTACGAAAACAGTGGACATG
>CBFIIG010000084.1:0-7136 GCA_965662615.1 Flavobacterium sp. | reverse complement strand
TGCACATCATAATGCCCATAAACTAAAACAGTTGGTAGTTTTGGATCAACTATTTTTTCGGCAAAAACAATTGGATAACCTGGTGTTTCGCACATTTCTACCGTATCGCAACCTGCTGCTTTTAGACTTTCTAAAACCATATCAGCCGTTGCTATCACATCATGAGAATAAGCACTGTCGGCACTTACCGATGGTAGTTTTAATAATTCAATTAATTCGTTTAAAAATCGTTCTTTGTTATTTTGAACGTACTCTTTTATATTTTCCATAGATGTTTTTATAGTATGCTCAAAAATACAAAATAGTATTTACATTACACAATCATTTAAAATTTAGCTGTTTTTATGTTGACATAAAAAGCTGTATTTTTGAAAAAAAGAGAGCATTGAAAACCGAGCAAAAAAATGGACTTAGTATAAAGGAAATTCAGAGTAAAATGGAATATTATTGCTCTTACCAAGACCGTTGCCACAAAGAGGTTTTACAAAAAATGCGTGACTTTTTTTTAATTGAAGAAGCTCAAAACCAAATTTTAATGCATTTAATAGAACATAATTTTATTAACGAAGAGCGTTTTGCCCGAAGTTTTGTGAGAGGAAAGCACCATTATAAAAAATGGGGAAAAGTGCGTATTACCAATGAACTAAAACAAAGAGATATTTCTACAAAACTCATTCAAATGGCTTTAACCGAAATTTCTGAACAAGAATACCTTAACACTTTTTTTACTTTAGCCGAAAAACATTGGGAAGCCATAACCGAAACCAATATGTATAAAAAAAAACAAAAGTGGTTGGGTTTTATGATGCGCAGAGGCTACGAAAGCAATTTGATTTACGAGGCTTTGAGTAATTTTGAATAAAAAAACAAAACTAAACTTCGCAAAAAATCTTTGTACCTTTGCAATTAAATTTTACAAATAAAACGCATGCTAGAAGATAAAAACCAATCCCGAACCAGTTTAAGTGATATAGGTGAATTTAAATTAATAGAACACCTAACCAAAAACATTAAAATAGTACAAAAATCTACTTTAAAAGGAATTGGAGATGATGCAGCAATTTTAGACTTCAAAAATAAAAAAACAGTCGTTTCTACAGATTTACTGGTTGAAGGCGTACATTTTGATTTGGCATATATGCCACTTAAACATTTAGGCTACAAAGCAGTTGTTGCAAATCTTTCTGATATTGCTGCAATGAACGCTAAAGCAACTCAAATAACTATTTCTATTGCGGTTTCTAACCGTTTTCCGTTAGAAGCATTAGAAGAACTTTACGAAGGTTTTATTTTAGCTAGTAAAATGTATAATGTAGATATAGTTGGTGGCGACACTACTTCATCACAAAAAGGACTTATAATTAGCATAACTGCTATTGGAGAAGTTGACCAAGACAAAGTTACTTACAGAGACAAAGCACAAGTAAACGATTTAATTGTAGTAACTGGCGATATTGGCGCTGCTTATATGGGACTTCAGGTTTTAGAACGTGAAAAACAAGTTTTTCAGGTAAACCCTAACAACCAGCCCGATTTAGAGCCTTATACTTATTTAGTAGAAAGACAATTAAAACCAGAAGCTAGAACAGATATTCCTGATTTGTTGGAAAAGCTAGAAGTACTACCTACATCAATGATTGATTTGTCTGACGGACTTTCGTCTGAAATAATACATATTTGCACCCAATCTAAAGTGGGTTGTGATATTTATGAAGAAAAACTGCCTTTAGACCCTCAATTAATTAATGTTTGCGAAGAGTTTAACATAGACAGCACAACAATTGCACTAAGCGGCGGAGAAGACTATGAATTGCTTTTCACAATTGCTCAAAGTGATTTTGACAAAATTAAAGGAAACCCTAATTTTACTGTAATTGGTCACATAACAGACGAAACAATGGGTGTAAATTTGGTAACTAGAGCTAATAGTAAAATTACGATAAAGGCACGTGGTTGGAACGCTTTATCGAGTTAATCAATAAATTCATCCTATAAATAATATCTTTTTAATTAATCTTTACAACTTTGTAAGTTTTAAATAATAAAAAGAATGGGAGCCGTGAAAATTGAAAATTACTCAAGTGAAACTTTACAAATTTCTGAGACATTAAAAGCATTAGCACATCCTGCAAGGGTTGAAATTTTAAAATTTGTAGCAAACAATAAGTATTGCAACAATGGAAGTATTGTCGCTGTTTTACCCTTAGCGCAATCAACAATTTCAAAACATTTATCCGAGTTAAAAAGATCCGGTTTATTAGAGGTTACATACAAAAACGGTCAACTTTTATATACAATAAACAATATAGAGTGGAGCAAAACAAAAAATAGTTTTAATATTCTTACAGAGCTTTCCGGCTCTCAAAAGCCAACTCCAGTTTTAAAAACAAAAAGCACTAAAAAAATTATAAGCCGCTGTGAAAATCTTAAAAAATATAACTACGCTTTTAAATAAACTAAAAAGGACTGCAATTGCAGTCCTTTTTAGTTTTATACTTATTATTCTATTTTCATTAACCAGCTACGCATATCAACTTCTTTAGCAATAATAGTTCTTAAATCTGCAATCGCTACACGCTCTTGCTGCATGCTATCTCTATGTCTAATAGTTACTGTTTGGTCTTCTATTGTTTGATGATCTACAGTAATACAAAACGGTGTTCCTAATGCATCTTGACGGCGATATCTTCTACCAACAGCATCTTTCTCATCGTAAGAAACATTAAAATCCCATTTTAGTTCATCTATTATTTCTTTAGCAATTTCTGGTAAACCATCTTTTTTTACCAAAGGTAAAATAGCCGCTTTTGTTGGTGCTAAAACAGATGGCAAACGTAAAACTGTTCTTGTTGATCCATCTTCAAGTGTTTCTTCTTGTAAAGCTTTAGAAAAAACAGCTAAAAACATACGGTCTAAACCTATTGATGTTTCTACCACATAAGGTACATAACTTGAGTTTGTTTCTGGATCGAAAAACTGTAATTTTTTACCAGAATGTTCTTCGTGCGCTTTTAAATCAAAATCGGTACGAGAATGAATTCCTTCTAACTCTTTAAAACCAAAAGGAAAGTCAAATTCTATATCGGCTGCTGCATTTGCATAATGTGCTAATTTTTCGTGGTCGTGAAAACGGTAGTTTTCTGCCCCCATATCTAACGACATATGCCATTTTAAACGTGTTTGTTTCCAATATTCATAATACTGCATCTCTTCACCTGGCTTTACAAAAAACTGCATTTCCATTTGTTCAAATTCGCGCATACGGAAAATAAACTGACGAGCTACTATTTCGTTTCTAAAGGCTTTACCCGTTTGTGCAATTCCGAAAGGAATTTTCATTCGGCCTGTTTTTTGTACATTTAAGAAGTTAACAAATATACCTTGTGCCGTTTCTGGGCGAAGGTATAAATCCATAGCCGTTTCTGCACTTGCTCCTAATTTGGTTCCAAACATTAGGTTAAACTGGCGAACTTCTGTCCAGTTTTTAGAACCCGAAACAGGACACGCAATTTCTAACTCTTCTATTAATAATTTAACATCGGCTAAATCTTCTTTTTCTAAAGAACGAGCCAAACGTTTTAAAATAGTATTTTTTGTTTCTAAATAACCAACTACTCTTGGGTTTGTAGAAACAAACTCTTCTCTGTTAAAAGCTTCTCCAAAACGGGCTGCCGCTTTGGTTATTTCTTTCTCTGCTTTAATGTTTATTTTTTCGGCATAGTCTTCTACTAAAACATCTGCTCTGTAACGTTTTTTAGAATCTTTATTATCAATTAACGGATCGCTAAAAGCATCTACGTGACCCGATGCCTTCCATGTAGAAGGATGCATAAATATAGCGGCATCTAAACCAACTATATTGTCATGCATTTGTACCATTGCTTTCCACCAATATTCGCGTATATTTTTCTTTAATTCTACTCCGTTTTGAGCATAATCATATACCGCACTTAACCCATCGTATATTTCGCTAGACGGAAAAATAAATCCGTACTCTTTTGCATGCGAAATAACATTCTTAAATATGTCTTCTTGTTTTGCCATGGCACAAAAATAAAAAAATTAAAAGATTTTTGTTTATTAATTCTCAACTCTTTATACTGAAAAAAGAACATTTTATCTTTTGATTTGGTATTTTATAATTTTGTTTTATAACTTTCTGAAAAACAAAGATTTAAAAATGATAGCTGCTTTGATTGATTTTTTGTTTCCTCGACTTTGTTTAGGTTGTGCAAGTCTATTAGAAAAATATGAAAAATATGCTTGTTTAATTTGCCAGCATAATGCAGCACAAACCGATTTTCACTTATTAGAGAACAACAAACTAAAAATACAATTTAATGGACTTATTCCGTTAGAATATGCTTTTGCTCAATTTTATTATAAAAAAGACACTTTAATTAAAAAATATATACATCAGTTAAAATACAACAAACAAGAAAAAATTGGGGAAATTTTAGCAAAATGGTATGCTATTTATCTAAAAGATAATTTATTTATAAAAGACATTGATCTTATACTTGCTGTGCCAATTCATAAAAAAAGAAAACAGGAACGAGGTTACAACCAAGTGCACTTATACATAAAAACCCTTAGTAAAGAACTTAATATTCCTTATGATTTTAAAACTTTAAAACGAATAAAAAACACAAATACACAAACAAAAAAGGATAAGAAAAATAGATTTGAAATTGTATTTGGAGCATTTAAATTAAACACAATTAATAACTTAAACGGTAAGCATATTTTGTTAATAGACGATGTAATTACTACAGGAGCAACTTTAGAGGCTTGTTGGGAAGTTTTAAAAGAAGTTCCGCAACTAAAAATAAGTATTTTGTCTATTGCATATGCCGATTCATAATTTTTTATAAAAAATTAGTTAGAGCTAATTAATAATTGTTATTTTGTGTTTATAAGTGTGAAAATAATGATTAAAAGCAGTATTAAATATAGTTTATTTTTTGTTTTGTTAGGTGTTTTAATTTTTAGCAGTTGTGCTAAAAGAGGCACTATAACTGGAGGGCTAAAAGACTCTTTAGCTCCTGTTTTAGTTAAAGCATATCCAGAGAATTTTAGTACTGGTTTTAAAAGTAATAAAATTGAAATTGAGTTTAACGAATTAATTAAAATTAAAGATATTAATTCGCAACTTATTATTTCGCCTCCATTAAAATACAAACCTATTGTAGAGCCACAATCTGCAGCAAGTAAAAAAATAACTATTACTATAAAAGACACTTTAAAAGAAAACACCACCTATAGTTTTAATTTTGGTCAAAGCATTACCGACAATAACGAAGGCAATCCATATAATCAGTTTAAATATGTAGTAAGCACTGGTAATTATATCGACTCACTTACGCTTGTAGGGCAAATAAAAGATGCATTTAACCAAAAGTCAGACAATTTTGTTTCTATACATTTATATGATGCTGAAACTTTTACAGATTCTACTATATATAAAGAACAACCGCTTTATGTTACCAATACTTTAGACAGTTTAACGTATTTTGGTTTAGAAAATTTGAGTAAAGGGAATTATAAAATTATTGCTTTAAAAGACAAAAACAACAATGGAAAATACGATCCAAAATCAGATAAAATTGGCTTTTTAAAAGAAACAATACATGTCCCTTCTGACACTTTATACCAACTAGAATTATTTAAAGAAAACGGAAATGTAAAAGCATCTGCTTTAACTCAAGAAAGTAAAAACAAATGGTTTTTAGGCTACGAAGGCGATAAAACCAATTTAAAAATTTCGGCTAATACTAATAACATCAATATCCCTTTGAAGATACTTCCATATTCAGATACAAAAAAAGACAGTATACAGCTATTTTTACCTATTTTAACAGCAGAGGACAGTATTGTTTTTAAAATTGAAAACAGATTGTTTAAAAAGGAATACAGTCGAAAAATTAAAGATTTAAAAACAATAGATAGCTTACAAATAGATGCTATAAAGCCAAAGTATAATAATTTTAATGATGCATTTGAAATGTATGCAACTACGCCAATAAAATCGATAGATGTGTCTAAAATTTCAATTATTGACAAAGATTCGTTGGTGATTAACTTTAACCATAAATTAGACACTTTAAAAAACAGTCTTTCAATCCTTTTTGAAAAGAAAGAAACAGAAAAATACTCAATACTAGTAGAGCCAAATGCTTTTGTAGATTATAACAACACTACTAACGATTCTTTAAATTTTAAAATAAATACTCGGAAATTTAACGATTACGGAAATTTAACTGTTGTGCCACAAAACGGGTCAAATTTCCCATATATTTTAGAAGTTATTAAGGACAAAGACATTGTAGTTGCAACTGCAATTATAACCGAAAATAAAGCAATAACCTTTAATTTAATAGAACCTAACGCATATACACTTAGAATAATTGAAGACGAAAATAAAAATAACGTTTGGGATACCGGAAATTACCAGCTTAAAAAACAAGCCGAACGTGTAATTTACTTTCCAAAACCAGTAGATGTAAGAGCAAACTGGGATGTTGAACAAATTTTCGACATTAGATAAATTAAAAATTAGACTTTAACAGACCTTTAAATAATAGAATAAACAACATTAAAATTACAAAAATGAGTAATTTTAATTATGCTTTTAAAGTAAAAGACATCGCTACTACCAGAACTTTTTATGTAGATATTTTAGGTTGTAAAGAAGGACGATCAACCGAAAATTGGATTGATTTTGATTTTTTTGGAAATCAATTATCCGCACATATTAGCAATACTTTTCCCGAATTAGATTATTGCGGTAATGTGGATGGAAAAGTGTTCCTGTTCCACATTTTGGCTGTTTAGTATCTGTAAATGAATTTAAAACAATACAACAACAACTTATAAATTACAATGTTTCTTTTGTTATATCTCCTTATTTAAGATATGAAGGTAAAACAGGCGAACACTTAACAATGTTTGTATTAGATTATAGCAATAATCCATTAGAATTTAAAGCTTTCACTAATAACGATGAAGTATTTAAGTTGTAATTACTTTTAATTTAAAAAGCCAGCAAATGCTGGCTTTTTAAATATATATAACGAATTTATTTTACAACTATAAATTCACTTCTTCTGTTTAAAGCATGTTCTTCTTCTGAGCAA
>CBFIIG010000083.1:0-7201 GCA_965662615.1 Flavobacterium sp. | reverse complement strand
TACAACTCAACTCTTTTTTTAAAATAATCACCAAAAGGCAATTTTTTTAGCAACTGCAAATGCGAAGCCAAACTATAAGGTAAGGCATTATAAATTTTTAAATCGGCCACCCAATGCATTCGTACTGGTAATTCTGCTCTGCATTTAACGCTCGAAATTATAATAGTTTTTTGAGGCTTACAAAATTGCGCCATCTCTTGTACCAAAATACCGCCAAACGACACGCCAACCAAAACTGCATTTTTAGCAGTTACTTTTAAAGCCATTCGTTTTGCATATGCAGACAATGATTCGTCTATTGACAAAGGTAATTGCCATTCAAGTAAAACTATTTTAAATTGGCTTTCTGACAGCTTTAATTTCTGAAAAATTAGCGGACTCGCCGCCAAGCCAGGCATTAAATAAACGGTAATTAATTGCATAATAAAGTTTTCGAAAAAGTTTAGTATCTTTGCAGTAAGAAACTCACAATTTATGGATATCAAAGATAACGAACTTTTAAGACAATTTGAAATTACCGAAGGGGAAACTCTTATAAGTATTGAGTACTCTTTACAAGACCGTACAATATTTTTAACAAAGTTTTGTCCAAATACTAACGAGGATTTAGAATTGCATCAGTCTTTTATTAGTAATGTTTTAGATATTGCAAGAGAACGTAAACTAAAAGTAGTGCCTACTCATGCTAAAATGATTAGCTTTTTCAGAAAAAACAGACCGTACAGAGATTTACTTCCGCCCGGAATAAAAATATAAAATAAAAGCACCTAAAAGGTGCTTTTTTTATGTCTATGTTTTAAATTATTACCCTTAATAAAATAAAGAATTATAAATACTCCTACGATTCCTAATATTAAAATTGAATTATCAATAGGAACATTATTTATATCTTGAGTATCATCAGGAAAAATTTCTTGAGCTTTTGAAAACTGACTACTTAACAGAAGAAAAACTGCCAATAAATAACTTTTATTACGCATAATTATTTTATTTAATAGTTATTAGTTTAGATGCGTTTAGACCATTAGCCTTTACTGTTAAAAGATAAATACCCGTATTAACGACACCTTCTAAGTGAATTTTGTTTTTTTGTTGAACTGAGTTTAATTCCTGTTTAAAAACCAACTGACCCAACGTAGTATACAATTCAACTTTAGCATTATCAATATTTTTTGGTAATACTAAAGTAAAACTATCACCAATCACAGGGTTTGGATAAACCGTAAATTGTAAATCTGACAACTCAGAATTATTATGCAATGCTGAACTAAAAATAACTTTAAATCTGTTTTCATCTCTACTCAAAATATCCGAATTTGTACTAAACGGATAATCGATAAGCCCTGACAAATCAATAGAATTTTGGGTTTGTAAATAATTATCTACCAAAAAAGCACTTAAAGTTGTATCAAAATCTATTGGGTCTAATCTAAGAATATACGACTCATTTTCTTTAACACGTTTAGTAACCAGTAATAATTCATCATTATCTTGAAGTGGCAAAGCACCATCAATACAAAGTAAAGTTGAATTCCTATTCCACGCTATATTTTCGCCAGGTGCTTCTAACTTTAAAGCATCTTCTTGGCTAATAGCATCTGAAAAAACGTCTGAAAAAAGAGCTACAGCACCATCAACAGGAGCTTCACCTAAAGCCAAATCTGCAGGCAGGTATAACTTAGCAGACAAACTAGAAACATTTGAGTTTGCAGTTTTAAACACTGCTGTTTCCGTTGTAGCTTTGTCACTTTCATCAAAAGTTAAAGAGCCTGCTGTACCCGAAACAGTATTTTTAACAAAAAAGGCTTGCCCTGGCTGTATTAATTCATTTACCGCAGATGTACCCGAACCATCAACACTATTAATATTTGTAATACCATTATAAGCAACATATCGTCCGCGCTGAGAAGAAGAACCCATATTTGGATCCCAAGCGTAATATGTAGCATCTAAACCTGATTTTGAAACTTCATTCCAATCAACAACAGACCAATATGGATTACCAATTAAACTAAAATCAGCAGTAGTTGTATTGGTTGTATTATTAATCCCAACTGATGATGCTGAGTCAAAAGTAACAGTGCCTGTCATTGGCGAACCTTTGGCAACTAAAGTTATAGCCGTATTCATGTTATCTTGAGAGGCTGTTGTAATTAAAGAAGGCGTTCTATCTCCTCTTATCAGCAATCTGTATCCTTTGGCTGCATCTAAATTTGTAGCATCTGTATTTGGTATTGCCTCCCAACCTGAACCAGTTGACACTTGGTTGTTATACGTATAAAGCGAAGAATTTCCTGTAGCCGTAGCATCAAACCCATTAGCACCTGTTGTAGAACCCGTAATATGTGTTGCTTCTTGCCAATTATTACTAATAAAGTTGGCTGTGGTTACACCAGGAGTAAGAAGCCTAAAAGCTCTTTTTCCCGAAGGAATATAGCGCTCAACAAGTATATCTCCAGAAATTGTTCCAGCACCCGACGCTATTTGAGCTGTACCCGATGCATCTCCTTTTAATTTTAAATTACCATTTGTAGTTAATGTACCCGAAGTTATAGTTAAACTATTTTTAATAATTACATTACCTGTTCCCAATATTGAAGAAGCACCTGTATTTTGAAGATTTATAACCGTTAATGTTACTCCAGAATCCACTTCTACTAATCCACCATCTAGGGTTAGTGTAGCTAGTTCCTGATCCGTTCTTATGTGCAACTTCCCTCCCGAAGAAACTGTTGCAGAATTTGTTGTTGGTATAGTTGAACCTCCTGTTCTATTTAGTTCTAATACTCCAGCTGATACCGCAGTAGTACCTGTATAAGTATTAGCTCCTGTTAAGCTTAGATTACCTGAACCAACCATACTTATTCCACCTGTTCCTTGAGCAATACCATTAATTACCAAGTTACCTGTACCTCCAAAATTTGCAGTGTTAGCATTCAAATAAAATGCATCATTAAAAGATACCAATCCAGTACTTAAATTAGAAAAATTAACAGTTGAACCGTCTACACCAATTTGAACATTAAATGTTTGTGAGCCAACTGAAGAGTTATAAAAACCGTCTGTAAAACTAATTCCACCACCCGAAACAGAAGTAAAAACTCTAGCATCGGTGGAAGTAGCACCAATACTCAATTTATTCAATTGAAAAAACGCGCCGTTAACAGACATATTTAAATGATTGTTGTGATCAATATTAACATCGTTTCGGGTATAAACCCCTCCAGATTCAGGTAAATCGGGACGTTGTTGGCCATTACTCCATGTTCCGTACCACCAAGGTTCTGCCCCATCCCACCAATTGGTTGAGTTAATATCTGACCTGCTATAAACACTTTGCTGTGCAAATGACAAACCGGTAAACATTAAAAACAATATTTGTAATTTTATTTTCATAATCTTAAAAAATTAAATGAATAATTAAACAATTATCTTTTTTATAGTTATAAAAAAAAGAATATTATAAAATTACAATTAAAATCACTTGAAATAAAAGGTAACAAACGTTAAAAAAGTAACGAAAACGTTTTCGTGTTGATAAGTAATTTTATACACGTAAGAAAATCAATAGATTAAACTAAATAGGTAAATCGTCAAAATGAGTATTTTATCGATTAAGTAATAAAGTCAAAACGAACCAAACCGTCTTCGTCTATTTTTGTAAGTTGTACATTATGCAAAGTATTTACCAATTCCGGATTCCATGGTGCTTTAACCTTTACATAGTTTTCTGTAAATCCGTTAATATAACCTTCTTTGTTTTCACTTTCAAACAAAACCGTACGTTGAGAACCCAGTTGACTTTCGTAAAAAGCTCTTCGTTTTTTAACTGATAAACCGCGTAGCATTTTACTTCTTTTAGCTCTAACATTTTTAGGCACTACACCAGACATTTCAGCTGCTTCGGTATTATCACGTTCAGAATACGTAAAAACATGTAAATATGAAATGTCCATTTCATTTAAAAAATGATACGTCTCTAAAAACAATTCATCCGTTTCGCCCGGAAAACCAACAATTACATCAACCCCAATACAAGCATGCGGCATAACCGCTCTAATTTTTGTAACCCTGTCCGTATATAATTCACTCATATAACGGCGTTTCATCAACTTTAACAAAGTATTGCTTCCACTTTGCAACGGAATATGAAAATGCGGCACAAATGTGTTGCTTTTAGATACAAAGTCTATGGTTTCGTTTTTTAGTAAATTTGGCTCAATAGACGAAATTCGCAAACGCTCAATACCATCTACTTTATCCAAAGCCTCTACCAAATCTAAAAAAGTATGCTCGTGTTTTTTGTTTCCAAACTCGCCTTTCCCGTAATCGCCAATATTAACGCCCGTAAGCACAATTTCTTTGATTCCTTTTTCCGAAATTTCTTTGGCATTTTGCAGCACGTTTTCCAACGCATCAGATCTAGAAATCCCTCTTGCCAGCGGAATAGTACAATAGGTACATTTATAATCGCAACCGTCTTGAACCTTTAAAAACGCACGCGTTCTATCACCAATAGAATAGCTACCCACATAAAAATCGGCATCTGCAATTTCGCAACTGTGTACCTCGCCCATATCGTTTTTAGACAAGTCGTTTAAATAATCGGTAATTTTAAACTTCTCGGTTGCACCCAAAACCAAATCAACTCCATTTACATCGGCTAATTCTTCAGGTTTAAGTTGCGCATAGCAACCCACAGCAGCCACAAAAGCCTTATCGTTAAATTTAAGTGCTTTTTTTACAATTTGTTTAAATTGTTTATCGGCATTTTCGGTAACCGAGCAAGTGTTTATCACATAAATATCGGCTTTTTCTTCAAACTCTACACGCTCAAAACCTTCATTTTCAAAATTTCTGGCAATAGTAGATGTTTCCGAAAAATTCAGTTTACAACCTAAAGTATAAAAAGCGACTTTTTTAGACGTTTGCATAGTTTTTCTTTTGGGCGAAACCCACTAAGGTGGGTCGGGCTTTCGGCTTTATCTTTGGCAAAGCCAAAGGATATCGCCTCTATCCCTTTCGCGAAAGTGCAAAATTACAACTTTAATTAGTGAATTAAAAAAATAGATGGTTGAATGATTTGAAAATTTGAAGATTTGTATATTATATATTGAAAAAATTATACTGAAAAATCAAATCAAGAAATTTGAACAAGCGAATTTTGAATACTGAAAAGCAAAAACCAACTTTAAACTTTAGACCTTAGACTTTAAGACTTTAAGACTTTATACTAATTAAAACCTACTCTTTTCTATACTTCTTAGTAAGCTCAAAAACGTGTTCTAAAATAGCAGCATCAATATCTGTGAATTCAATTTTTCTTCGACTCATAACAATTTTAGCCGTTTCAAAAGCCTTTTTAGTTAAATAAGTAGTAAAACCACTGGCACCACCCCAACTAAAACTTGGTACAAAATTACGAGGAAAACCACTCCCGAATATATTAGTACTTACACCAATTACAGTTCCGGTGTTGAACATCGTATTAATACCGCATTTACTGTGATCACCCATCATTAAACCACAAAACTGCAAGCCTGTTTTCGCAAAACCTTCGGTTTCGTAACTCCACAAGCGTACCTCGTCGTAATTATTTTTTAAGTTCGAATTATTACTGTCTGCACCAATATTGCACCATTCACCTAAAACAGCATTTCCTAAAAAGCCGTCGTGACCTTTGTTGGAGTAACCCATTAAAACCGAATTATTCACCTCACCACCTACTCTGCAATGCGGACCAACAGTGGTAGCTCCGTATATTTTAGATGCCATTTTCACCTGTGCCTCTTCGCATAAAGCAAACGGACCTCTAATTACAGAACCTTCCATGATTTCGGCGTTTTTGCCTATATAAATTGGCCCCGTAGAAGCGTTTAGAGTTACAAAATTTAGCTTTGCTCCTTCTTCTATAAAAATATGCTCTGCACCTAAAACCTGAACTGTTTTAGGAATAGCTTGCGAAACCTCATCGGTAGTTAAAAGTTCGAAATCGGCACGAATTGCATCGTCATTTTTCTGAAAAATGTCCCAAGTATTTTCTACCGTTAACAATTCATCGTCAAAAAACAAGGCTTCATAAGTATCAAAATCTACCTCATCTGCCGATTGTTGAGTGAAAAACGCAACAACATCTTCGTCATGAACAATCATTTGATTAGGTTGTAGGCTTTTTACCATTTCAACCAAAGCTTCATTTGGCAAAAACGAAGCATTAATCATTACATTCTCTTCCAACTCTACAATAGGATATTTTTCTTGTAAATATTCCTCAGTTAAAGTAGTTGTTGTACTACCCAAGTACTTTTCCCATTTTTCTCTAATGGTTAAAATTCCAATTCTAATATCTGCAACTGGGCGTGTATAGGTAAATGGTAAAAGTGCATTTCTACTAGGACCATCAAAAAGAATGTAATTCATGTTTTATGATTTTAAAAATATAAAGGTACTATGTTTTTGCGAATTGAAAAACAAGTGCATAAAAAAACCCCGATAAAAATCGGGGCTTTGTATATAAAATAAAAAAGATTAGTCTTTTTTGAATTTTGCGTATTTTGTTTTGAACTTGTCAATACGTCCTGCGGTATCGATAAGTTTAGATTTACCAGTGTAAAAAGGGTGAGACGTTCTAGAAATCTCCATTTTGAATACTGGGTATTCAACACCTTCGTGCTCAATGGTTTCTTTTGTTTCTACTGTTGATTTTGTAATAAATACATCATCGTTTGACATGTCTTTAAAAGCAACTAGTCTGTAATTTTCTGGGTGAATTTCTTTTTTCATCGGTATAAATCTTTTTTATTAATGGCTATACTTTGTTCTGATGCTTTTTCTGGTAAACCGAAAAAGGTATAAACGCACTATAACTTTTTATTAACTCTATTTTTATTAATTGAGAGTGCAAATGTACATTATTTTTTTTAGCTAACAAACCCTTGTAACTTTTTTTAAATTTTAACTACTTATAGGAATATTTATCAGAATTATTATATTTGTATTACTAACTTAAAAAACAAAAAACGATGAATGAAATTATGAAAAAAAATGCAATTACTTATGGAGTAATATCAGGTTTATTTATGATATTAGCAACTGGAACAGCATACGCAGTAGACCAATCTCTATTTACTGCTTGGTGGTTTAATCTTTTACAATTTATAGTAATATTAGGAATCGGAATAGCTTTATTAATTAAAACCAA
>CBFIIG010000082.1:0-7216 GCA_965662615.1 Flavobacterium sp. | reverse complement strand
TGAAGAAAACAAAAAACTAACGCTATTCGTTACAGGAAATCAAGAACAAGAAAGTTGGTCTAATACACAACTTAGTAGCGGATTTTTCAACCTAAAAAAATACGTTCAATTTGTTTTGCAACGTTTAAACATAGAGCAAAACACCAAAAGTGTTGCAGCAGAAAGTCCAGTATTTTCAGAAGCTATGGCATATGCCATTGGAAAAGAAACCATTGTTGAATTTGGTGTGGTAAAAAGAACTATTTTAAAAGGTTTCGATATTAAGCAAACGGTTTATTATGCCGAATTTAATTGGGAGAAAATTCAGAAATACATCTCTAATAAGCTAATTGTAAAACCATTAGCTAAATTTCCAGGTGTTACCAGAGATTTAGCTTTATTAATTGATAAATCTGTAAGTTTTAATCAATTATTTGAAATTGCTATAAAAGCAGACAAATCACTTATTCAGAATGTAGATTTATTTGATGTTTATGAAGGCGACAAACTGCCCGAAGACAAAAAATCGTACGCTTTACGCTTTACACTTTTAGATGAAAACAAAACACTTGAAGAAAAGCAAATAGAAAAGGTAATGAACAAATTAAAGTCAAGTTTTGAGCATCATGTAGGTGCAGAACTTAGATAAAATATAAAAATCCACTTTTAAATAGAGTGGATTTTTTTTGTATTTTCGCTATATGATAAAAGTTGTTATAATTGGCTCAGGAAATGTGGCGTATCAAATGGCAAAACACTGTTTGGCAAATAACCAAATAGAACTTGTAGCTATTGCAGCGCGAAATACTTTAGTACTTTCAAGCGATTTTCCAAAAAGCAACTGTGTTAATATAGAAAACATACCTTTAAATGCAGATTTATACATTATTGCAATTGCAGACAATGCAATTATTGATGTATCTGAAGTATTGAAAAATGCAAGCGGCTTGGTGGTTCATACTTCAGGCTCTACTCCAATGCACATTTTAAAAAACAATACCAAACACGGAGTTTTATACCCGTTACAAACATTGTCTAAAAATAAACCAATCGATTTTACAACTGTGCCTTTTTGTATTGAAGCAAATACGCAACAAGAAACCGATTTTTTACTCAATTTTGCTGCATTATTTTCTAAAAAAGTATATAAAATAGATAGTGAACAACGAAAGAAACTACACTTATCTGCTGTATTTGTATGTAACTTTGTGAATCATTTATACGCCATTGGCGCAGATTTGTGCGAACAAAATAAAGTACCTTTTGAGGTTTTATTACCTTTAATCACCGAAACCGCTGAAAAAGTACAGCATATTTCACCCAAAAAAGCACAAACAGGACCAGCATTACGAAACGACACCAATACAATTAATACGCATTTAGAGCAACTACAAAGCGAAATGTATAAAGATATTTACCAATTAATCACAAAATCCATTCAAAATGGCACTGAGTTATAAAGAAGAATTAAACAACATAACCACCTTTGTTTTAGATGTAGATGGTGTTTTAACAGACGGAAGCATATTAGTTACCCAAGAGGGCGAAATGCTAAGAAACATGAATATAAAAGACGGATACGCTATGAAAGCGGCAGTAGATAGCGGTTACAACCTTTGTGTTATTTCTGGCGGCAGCAATCCTGGAGTTAAAATACGATTGCAAAATTTAGGCATAAAAGAAGTGCATTTAGGTATTTGCGATAAAGTGGCTGTTTTAAACAATTATTTTAAAACAAATAATATCAACCCAAAAGATGTAGTTTATGTTGGCGATGACCTACCCGATTATCATGTGATGCAATTGGTAGGAATGCCCGTTTGCCCGCAAGACGCTGTTCCCGAAATAAAAGCATTATCTAAGTATATTTCGCATAAAAAGGGCGGCAAAGGCTGTGTTCGTGATATTATTGAGCAAGTAATGAAGGTGCAAGGCAACTGGATGAAAAATTTTAACGCAAAATATGATTAAACTAAAAGAAATATATCGCTTTTTGGGAATAGAAACATTGATTTTTATACTCATTACCTTGTTTTCTTTAAGAAGCTACTTAACACATACAATTGGTTCAACTGCATTAAGTAATAACCAATTTTATATGTTTGTATTTGCAATTTTATGTATTGCAATTGGCGCAAACACCCATATTTATTTTCAAAAAAAAAACACTACAATTATAAAAGAAAACCAATTGTATTATGCATTTTTTACACTTAATTTAATAGGTTTAAGCATTGGTATTTATTTGGCAAATGCCATTGAAAAATCCAGTTTTGCTACCTTGTTTGGTGTACTTATTTTTTTAATACACAGCTACGGAACCAAGCTGCAATTTAACCGTATTTACAAGGTTCTTATTCCTGCTTTTTTAATTAGTGTTTCGGTGCTATTATTACTAATTTTTGATGTGCTACCATTAGGAAAAGGGAATAACGAAATAAGTAATGGTGTTTATTTTTTAATTGGAGTAAAGCTTTCAGTATTTACCTTTATACTTTTGATTATCATTAACTTAAAAAACAGTATAGATAAAAACTATAATACCGAAAACACAAAATTAACAGATAAAAAAAGCTATTGGTTGTTAAATATAATAAGCTTACTACTAATTATTTTTTTAGTAGTTAAAAGCATCACTATTGGGCTAGAAAATGACGCAGCATTTTATGTCTTTTTACTCGCATTATTAATGCCTGTTTTAGCGTTTTATATCTTTCAGTTTATTCAAAAAAGTAAAAACAAATACTTGGTTTATTTTATAAAAATAAGTTTATTGGCAGCTGCCCTCCACCCTATTCTATTTTCATATATTTAAACCTTTAAAGCAAATGATTAAAACCAATAAAAATATAATTCTTGCTTCGGGTTCACCCAGAAGGCAACAGTTCTTAAAAGAACTAAATATTCCTTTTAGCATTCAGCTTAAAGAAGTAGAAGAAATATATCCGAATGATTTAGTTGCAGAAGAAATACCCGAATTTTTAGCACAACTTAAAGCAGCAGCTTTTACCGATTTAAAAGCAGACGATGTTTTAATAACCAGCGACACCATAGTTTGGCATAACAATACTGCTTTAGGTAAACCAAAAGACAAAGCAGATGCAACAGCAATGCTTCAAGCGCTTTCGGGCGATACACATACTGTAATAACTTCGGTATGTATTAAAACAGCTGATACAACCGAAGTGTTTAGTTCTGCCACCGAAGTTACTTTTACCAATTTAAACAGAGAAACTATAGAATTTTATATAGATAAATACAAACCCTTTGATAAAGCAGGTGCTTACGGCATACAAGAATGGATTGGGCAAATAGGAATTTCTAAAATTACTGGCTGCTACAATACTGTAGTAGGCTTTCCAACACAACTTTTTTACACCAAACTTTTATCCTATGTTTAATTTTCAATCTAACCCTTTTTTGCAACAAGAAATAGCCACTTTAATTTTATTGTTACTTGCTTTTTTTAGCAAATACATTTCTAGTAAATTAGTTCGTAAAATTGCCAAAAAAAATGAATCTTTAGAACATCGTACTAATCTGATTATAAAATACATAAACATAATCATATTTAGTATTACTGCGCTTGTGATAATTGTCATTTGGGGTGTAGATAAACAACAGATATTTCTATTTTTATCGTCATTATTTACTGTAATTGGTGTTGCTTTTTTTGCACAATGGTCATTATTAAGTAACATCACTTCGGGTATACTTTTGTTCATTTCTTTTCCTTTTAAAATTGGAGACCGTATTAAAATACTCGACAAAGATTTTCCAATAGAAGCAGAAATTATTGATATAAAAGCATTTTACATTATTTTAAAAACAGACGACGAAGAAACAGTAACCTACCCCAATAGTCTGCTTATGCAAAAAGGAATTGCACTCTTAAAGCCATTACACTAAAAAACGCAACATGTTTAAAGCAAAAATAAATACATTAGCCCTACTGTTTACTTGTTTTTTAAGTGCGCAAGCGCCTCAAAAACCAAATTCGGCTGAGTTATACAACCAACTACAAAAAATAAATTTCTTTGGGAAAGTACTTTATATTGCTGCTCACCCAGACGACGAAAACACCAAACTAATTACATATTTTGCAAATAAACACCATGCAGAAACAACCTATTTGTCTTTAACAAGAGGAGATGGAGGACAAAACCTTATTGGTGCAGAAATGCGAGAAAAGTTAGGAGCCATAAGAACGCAAGAGCTTTTGGCGGCTAGAAGAACCGATGGCGGCAAACAGTTTTTTACCAGAGCAAACGATTTTGGTTACTCTAAAACACCAAACGAAACCTTTACCATTTGGAACAAAGAACAAGTTTTGGCAGACGTAGTTCAGTTAATAAATACCTTTCAGCCAGACATTATTGTAAATCGTTTTGACCACAGAACACCAGGCACCACGCACGGACACCATACAGCATCGGCACTATTAAGTTTAGAGAGTTACGATTTGGTAAAGCACAAACCTCAACGTGTATTTTTTAATACTTCGTGGTGGTTTTTTGGAAGTCAAGAAAAATTTGAAGCCGCAGATAAATCGAACTTTTTTGCTTTAGACATAAACGAATTTTACCCCACTTTAGGCAAAAGCAATAACGAAATTGCAGCATTAAGTAGAAGTCAGCACCGTTGCCAAGGTTTTGGAACTATGGGCTCTCGCGACAAAGAAACCGAATATTTAGAGCTTTTAAAAGGGGATTTACCAAAAAACAATTCGGTTTTTGATGGTATAAACACCACTTGGAGTAGAATTGAAGGTGGTGAAGCTATTGGCAAAATTTTAGATAAAGTAGCAGCAGACTTTAATTTTAAAAACCCTGCCATACACATACATGAAATTGTAAAAGCCTACCAAATGGTTTTAGCCCTAAAAGACAGCCATTGGAAAACGAACAAAACAAACGAATTAAGAGAGCTTATAAAAGGTGTTTTAGGCTTGTATTTAGAAGCAAATACAGAAACTGAAACCAGTACACGAAATAGTGAAGTAAAGTTAAAAATAGAAGCTTTAAATCGTTCAAACGCATCTGTTTTATTAAAAAAAGTAAGTGTTTTAGGTTTAGAAGTAAGTAATGAAAACTCTATTTTAGAAAACACTAAAGCATTGATTTTAGAAAAACAATTAACTATTCCTAACAACCAAGCCTACTCTAACCTATTTTGGTTAGAAGAACCTTTTACAGACGGCATGTACAGCGTTGCGAATAAAGACAAAAGAAACTTACCCGAAGAGCAAAATTTAGATGTTAATTTTACTTTAGAAATAAACGGAGTAGAAATTATATTTACCGAGCAATTGGTGCATAAATTCAACACACCCGAAAACGGAGAAACGTTTTTAAAACACAGCATTTTACCCGAATGGAGTGTGGCTATTAAAGAAAACGTAGTGGTTTTTGACCAAGCAAACCCTAAAGAAATTGAAGTAACCGTAACAGCAAATCAAAAAAAAAGCTTGGGTGTATTAAAACTAAACGTACCCAAAAATTGGAGCTATAGTCCAAAAGAGATAGAGTTAAATTCGAACCAAGTTAACAGCAAACACATTTTTACGGTAACACCTCCATTAGAAAACAGCGAGGTAGAAATTACTGCCGAAATAACAAATGCCAAAGGCGAACGTTTTACTAAAAATACGGTTACAATAGATTATCCGCACATTCCCAAACAAACACTGTTAGAAACGGCTAGTTTTAAAGCCATTCTCTTAAATTTAAAAAAGGCAAATACCAATATTGGATATTTAATGGGTGCAGGTGACGATGTGGGCAAACAATTAGAAAGTTTAGGCTATACCGTAACTTATTTAGACGAAAAAGCATTAAACTTAGAACAACTAACTGCTTTTAATGCTATTTTACTTGGCATCAGAGCCTTTAATACCAATAATTATTTGGCAGAAAAAAACAAAGTATTATTTGACTACGTAAAACAAGGCGGAAACCTAATTGTGCAATACAATACGTCGCACCGTTTGGTAACTAATGAAATTGCTCCATATCCGCTTAGTCTTTCACGAGACCGAATTACAGATGAAAAAGCAAAGGTTCTGTTTTTAAAACCCGAACATCCTGTAATGCGTTTTCCAAACCAAATTACAACAGCCGATTTTAACGGTTGGGTGCAAGAGCAAGGTTTGTACTACCCAAACAAATGGGACAAGGCATTTACTCCTATTTTAGAATCGAACGATCCAGAGGAAGAACCGCTTCAAGGTGCATTACTAATTGCACCTTACGGAAAAGGAAATTATATGTATACAGGTCTTAGCTTTTTTAGAGAATTACCTGCTGGCGTATCTGGAGCTATAAAATTATTAGCCAACTGCATTGCTTTACCTAAAAACGAATAACAATGGAAAAACAAAAGAAAAAATGGAAAAAAAGATACAGTATTGTATTGTTAGTCAATGCATTTTACATTATTTTGTTTTATATACTAATGGAATTTTATAACTAATTATGGAAACATTAGATTGGATCGTATTAAGCAGCACCCTTTTGTTTATAGTACTTTACGGTGCTTATAAAACCAAAGGAAGCGAAACCGTAAAAGACTACCTTTTAGACAATAACAGCACACCTTGGTTTACCGTAGGTTTGTCGGTTATGGCTACACAAGCCAGCGCTATAACCTTTTTATCAACACCTGGACAAGCCTATCATGACGGAATGGGTTTTATACAGTTTTACTTTGGGCTACCGCTAGCCATGATTGTTATTGCCTATACTTTTATCCCTATTTACCATAAACTAAAAGTATATACAGCCTACGAATTTTTAGAACAACGTTTCGATTTAAAAACCCGTTCTCTAGCCGCCGTTTTGTTTTTAATACAACGCGGTTTAGTAATTGGATTAACCATTTATGCGCCAGCCATAATTTTATCAACCGTTTTAGGGTGGAATTTAACTTTGGTAAACATAATAATTGGAGCTTCTATAATATTTTATACCG
Organism: Flavobacterium sp.; assembly: GCA_965662615.1. GTDB lineage: Bacteria > Bacteroidota > Bacteroidia > Flavobacteriales > Flavobacteriaceae > Flavobacterium. The sequence continues at coordinate 268 of CBFIIG010000082.1, read as the reverse complement.
TTTTAGGTGGTACAAAAGCACTAAACGTAACCCAAAAACAACAAATGTTTGTTATTATGAGCGGATTGGTAATTACCTTTTTTCTTATTTTAGCCTACCTTCCCGAAGAATTGAATTTTTCTAATGCGTTGCATATTGCAGGTGCAAACGACAAAATGAATATTTTGGACTTTTCGTATAATCCCGAAACGCGTTACACTTTTTGGAGCGGAATTACTGGTGGTTTCTTTCTAATGCTATCGTATTTTGGAACCGATCAATCGCAAGT
>CBFIIG010000081.1:0-7269 GCA_965662615.1 Flavobacterium sp. | reverse complement strand
TAGAACACAAAGCAGCGAGAGAACGCTGTTTAACAACTTACAAAAAAGCTTTAGATGCGGTTTAGTTTATAGTTTGCTAATAATTGCAGGTGATAATTCATCAAAATGCTGAATAACCATTTGTGCTTTCGATAAATCTTGATCTTTAGAATGTAAACTGTTATAACCAACACAATAAATTTCTGCGGCAACAGCAGCTTCTACTCCATTAGTACTGTCTTCTATAACTATACATTCCTCTTTTTTATTTGGAGAAAGTGATGCCGCATGTAAAAATATAGCAGGATGTGGTTTCGATTTTGGAAAATCTTCTCCCGAAACTATATGTGAGAAATACTGATGTAAGTTAAAACGAGTAAAAACACGATTTATAGTTACTTTTGATGCCGATGACGCCACAATTACATCAAAATTGGCAGCGTATAGGTTTTTAATTAAATCCTCTACACCTTCTATTAAAAATAAATCTTCTTTTGTATCGAAAGCATCATTAAAAATAGCACGTTTGCGTTGCACTAAATCTTCAACATTATGAGGCAAACCAAATTGATCTTTTATTTTCTGAAAAACATTACGCGTAGAGTTTCCCGTATATGAAGTATATAATTCATCTGAAATTGTTATTCCTAACTCTTCAAAATGTTTAAAATATGCATAATGATGAACCGGTTCAGTATCTACAATAACGCCGTCCATATCAAAAATGACTGTCTTTTTCATAAAATGTTGTGTTGCTAAAGGCAAAGATACTTTTTGCATAATTGGTATGCAAAAAAAAAATCTCCCAGTGGGAGATAAAAAAAAAGGCAAGCGACCTACATCGCACCGCTACAACCGTATACCCTTGCTGCGTTCCCACCCTGGGGGATTAAACAGGAGCTGGTCGTGTAGGACTTGCCGGTGCAAATATACAATCTTTTTGTATTTTTGCAAGGGCTATTATAATTAAAAAATGCATTATATTGGTCTTTTAATAAATTAAAAGCATGAAAAAATATAACCTATTCGCTATCATTGGTTTATCGATTTTTACAATAAGCTGTGAACAATCGCAAGAAGAAATAAATGCGTTATTTAAAATAGATACTTCAAATTTAAAACAAGCTTATACTTTAAATGAGGCTTTAGATTTGGGAGTTTTAAACAATGAAAATAATACTATAGATTCTGTGGTTTATTTAATGAATGACACAAAATTGGGTAACTTTAAAAATACCGAAAAGCAAAACATTACTTTACTTGATAAAAAAGTAGGCTATAATAAAATTGTAGCAAATGTTTATTTTGAGGGTAAAAAAGCAGAAAATGAAACCTCAATTATGTTGTACAGTGGTACTGCTCCAGAATTGTTAGAATTTGATATTGTGAATACATATCCGCACGATATTGCAGCATACACTCAAGGTTTTGAATTTTATAAAGACACACTTTTAGAAGGAACAGGAAACGGTGTGGGTCGTTCTGGTAACAGAGGCGTATCTAGCATAAGAAAAGTAAATTATAAAACAGGAGAAGCGTATAAAACACAACTTTTAGATAATTCTATTTTTGGTGAAGGAATAACGGTTTTGAACAATAAATTATACCAACTCACTTACCGCAATAACGAGGCTTATGTTTATAATGTTAATACCTTTAAAAAAGAAAAAACACTTCCTTATTTTAAAAAAATGGAAGGTTGGGGATTAACAAATGACGGTACGTATTTGTATATGAGTGACGGGACAGAGAAAATATATAAATTAGACCCAGAAACTTATAAAGCTATCGACTATATTAATGTATATACCAATTCGGCAAAAATTGAATCGATAAACGAATTAGAATGGATAGATGGTAAAATTTGGGCAAACATTTATACTAAAGATGCTATTGCTGTTATAAATCCAAAAAATGGTGCCGTAGAGCAAATTGTAAATTGTAGTAGCCTAAAAAATAAAACAAAAGAACACATAGACCGTGATTATTTTAACGGTATTGCATACCACAAAAAAAATAACACTTTGTTTGTTACAGGTAAAAATTGGGATACCGTTTTTGAAATTAAAGTGAAGTAATCGAATAATTCTAAAATTAAAAAAGGCTTGTAATGATATAACATTACAAGCTTTTTTTTAATTTAAAACTTTTGGCTTTAAGACTTTTGACTTTATGACTTTAAACTCAAAAGACTCTGCTCAATAGTAGCAATTTTTGCTAAAGCATCTGCTTCTTTTTGGCGTTCCATAGCAACAACTTTTTCTGGAGCTGAATCTACAAACTTAGTATTTGAAAGTTTGCCTTGTACCGATTTTAAAAAACCTTTGGTATATTTTAGTTCTTCGTTTAATTTTTCAATTTCTGCGTTTAGATCAATAGCTCCTGAAATAGGTATAAAATATTCGTTAGATTTTACACGGTAAGTTAAAGCACCATCAATAGCTTCTGTTACATATTCTAAAGCAGAAACATTTCCTAATTTAGAAATAATAGTATCAAAATAAGTAGAAACGTTATCGTTATTAATCACTTTAAGTTCTATTTGATCTCTAAACGAAATGTTTTTCTCTTTTCTTATGGTTCTAATTCCTGCTACTACTTCGGTTATAGTTTCAAACTGAGCAATAAGTTCTGGATTTTTAGGCTTTGCCGTTGGCCAAGTAGAAACTATTAAAGCCTCTTCTGATGTTCTTTCGGCAATATGTTGCCAAATTTCCTCGGTTAAGAAAGGCATAAATGGGTGTAAAACACGCATTAAGTCTTCTAATAAAGCAATGGTTTTAGAATATGTAAGTGCATCAATTGGTTGCTGATATTCTGGTTTTATCATTTCTAAATACCAAGAACAGAAATCGTCCCAAACCAATTTATAAATGGTCATTAAGGCTTCAGAAAGTCGGTATTTATCGAATAAATCTTCTAACTCAGTTAGTGTAGCCGCAATTTTTTCTTCAAACCAAGCAATAGCAACTACAGATGATTCGGGTTGTGGAATGGTTTCACTTACCTCCCAACCTTTTACCAATCTAAAAGCGTTCCAAATTTTGTTAGCAAAGGCTTTTCCGTTATTACATAACTCTTCGTCAAACAAAATATCGTTCCCTGCAGAAGCACTCATTAACAAACCAACACGAACACCATCGGCACCATATTGTTCTATTAAACCTAGTGGATCTGGCGAATTACCTAACGATTTACTCATTTTGCGGCGTTGCTTGTCGCGAACAATACCCGTAAGATACACGTTATTAAATGGTTTTTTATCTGTGTATTCGTAACCTGCAAAAATCATACGAGCTACCCAAAAGAATAAAATATCTGGACCTGTAACCAAGTCGTTGGTTGGGTAATAATAATTAAACTCTTCGTTATTTGGGTCTAAAATCCCTCCAAAAACCGACATAGGCCATAACCAAGAACTAAACCAAGTATCAAGTGCATCGGCGTCTTGTGTAAGATCGGCTTCGGTTAAATTTGTATTATTGGTTTTTGCTTTGGCAAGTTCTACCGCTTCGGTAATGTTGTTTGCAACCACAAAATCCTCTTTACCATCGCCATAAAAATAAGCTGGTATTTGCTGTCCCCACCACAATTGACGTGAGATATTCCAATCTCTAATATTTTCTAACCAATGACGGTACGTATTGTTAAAACGAGCTGGATATAGTTTAATTTCTTCGGTTTCTAATACGGCTTTTAGAGCTGGTTTTACCAATTCTTCCATGTTTAAAAACCATTGGTCAGAAAGGCGAGGCTCAATTACAGCCTTTGTACGCTCTGATGTTCCAACTTTATTAAGATGTGTTTCTACTTTTGTTAAAGCACCTAATGTTTTTAACTCTTCCGAAATTTCGGTTCTTACTACAAAACGATCTTTACCTTCGTAATGTAAACCAAACGAATTTAAAGTAGCATCGTCGTTAAAAATATCTATTATTTCTAGGTTGTGTTTTTCCCCTAAAGCTTTATCGTTAATATCGTGAGCAGGCGTTACTTTTAAACAACCTGTACCAAACTCCATGTCCACATATTCATCAAAAATAATTGGAATAGCACGGTTTACAATGGGTACAATTGCTTTTTTACCTTTTAAATGTGCGTAACGCTCATCGTCTGGGTGAATACAAATGGCACTGTCTCCTAAAATAGTTTCGGGACGTGTAGTTGCAATAGTTAGTAATTCATTTGAACCTTCTATTTTATAAGCTAAATGTTATAATTTCCCTTGTTGTTCTTCGTAAATAACTTCTTCGTCAGAAAGAGTAGTTTTTGCTTCGGGATCCCAATTTACCATTCGGTAACCACGGTACACCATTCCTTTGTTGTATAAATCTACGAAAGATTTTACTACAGATGCTGACATATCGTCGTCCATAGTGAATTTGGTTCTTTCCCAATCACAAGAACAGCCTATTTGTTTTAGTTGTTCTAAAATAATTCCACCGTGTTTATCTGTCCATTCCCAAGCGTGTTTTAAAAACTCCTCACGGGTTAAATCAGACTTTTTAATTCCTTCTTGTGCCAGCTTTGCTACTACTTTTGCTTCGGTAGCAATAGAAGCGTGATCTGTACCAGGAACCCAACAAGCGTTAAATCCTTTTAAACGAGCTCTACGTATTAATACATCTTGTATGGTATTGTTTAGCATGTGCCCCATGTGCAAAACGCCTGTTACGTTTGGTGGCGGAATAACTATGGTGTAAGGAGTTCTATGGTCTGGTGTGGAATGAAAATAGTTGTTTTTCATCCAGTAATCGTACCATTTTTTTTCTACTTCTTGCGGATTAAACTTTGCTGGTAAACTCATATTTTATTGTTTGTCGGTTTCTTTTTTAGACCATGCAATACATTGGCAGTTTAGCCCTGATAGTAGCGACATCCTCCCAATTTATTGGGAGATATAGCGGATAGCAGGAATATGCTTAGTAAATAAGCCCTTGCCTTTGGCTTCTAAAAAAAACTGGTATTGTTTTTGATTTATATAGTGCAAAAGTAACGATATAATGACAAAAAAAAAATGCTTTGTGCGTTTGTGTTTCAAAAAAAGACGTTACATTTACAATTAACCATTTAAAATGAAAATTATGAAAACAATTATACAATTAATAGTGGTTTTATTTAGTAGTTTTTTGATGGCTCAAGAGGGTCCGAAAATTACATTTGACACTGAAACTATTGATTATGGAACGGTGGATAGCGAGAGTAATGGCGAGCGTGTTTTTACTTTTAGAAATACAGGTGACGCACCGCTAATTATAAAAAATGTGCAATCGACTTGCGGCTGTACCATACCTACTAAACCCGAAGCACCTATTGCACCTGGTAAAAAAGGTGAAATTAAAGTGAAATATGATATGCGTAAAGGTCCGATTAGTAAAACCATAACAGTAGAAAGCAATGCTGTTAATGTTTCTAATGGTATAATTCCGCTGCGAATACGTGGTATGGTAGAATAATATTAGCCCTCGGTTGAGGGCTTTTTTTATGTTATTAATAGAAAGAAAACTATATTTGCGGTATGAAAGTGAAAACGGCTAATATTTTAAACAAAAGGGCTCGTTTTGATTATGAAATTTTGGATACCTATACAGCAGGAATTGTGCTTACAGGTACCGAAATAAAGTCAATTCGGGTTGGAAAAGCATCTATTGCAGAGGCTTTTTGTGAATTTACCAATAGTGAGTTATTTGTAATTAACTCTACTATTGAAGAATATTTGTACGGTACACATTATAACCATAAGGCAAAAAGTGAGCGCAAACTTTTATTGAACAGAAAAGAGCTTAAAAAACTAGAAAAAGAAGTTCAGGCAAAGGGTTTGGCTATTATTCCGTTGCGTTTGTTTACCAACGAAAAGGGCTTGGCAAAATTGGATATTGCTTTAGCAAAGGGTAAAAAGAATTACGACAAACGTGAAACACTAAAAGAAAACGACTCGAAACGAGAAATTGCAAGGGTTAAAAACAGGTTTTAGTTTTTATCTTCTAAAAGTGGTACAAATCTAAAATTTCCAAATTCGGTTTTTTCGAATTGACTTTGATTTTTACGCACCAATTGTGTCATAATTTGTTCTTCATCTCCTAACGGAATTATTAACTTTCCTCCTATTTTTAATTGTGCCATTAAAGGTTCTGGAATAAATGGTGCTCCTGCTGTTACTAAAATAGCATCGTATGGAGCATACTCTGGCAAACCTTTATAACCGTCGCCAAATATTACTTTTTTGGGTCTTACACCAATTTTTGGTAAAAATAAATTGGTTTTTTTAAACAGTTCATTTTGGCGTTCTATAGTATAAACAGTTGCACCCATGTGGCATAAAACGGCTGTTTGATAGCCACTACCCGTTCCTATTTCTAATATTTTTTGGTTGGGTTGTAAGTTTAAAAGTTGACTTTGGAACGCAACAGTATATGGATGCGAAATAGTTTGACCCGCAGCAATAGGAAACGCTTTGTCTTGATAAGCATATTGCTCGAAACTAGAATTTAAAAACAAATGACGAGGAATAGCTCCAATGGCTTTTAAAACCAATTTATCGGTAATCCCTTTTTGAGCTAATTGCTCAACGAGTTGGTTTCTAAGTCCTTGATGTTTTGTGGAGTCTTTCAAACGTAATGCTTTTTAAAAATGTAAAATAACCACATAAAAAAGTATTTTCAAAGGAAATAAAAAAAAGAAAGTTAGCATTTGTCTAACTTTCCTTTTTAAACAATAAATAGTACATTTGTTCAAATTATAATTTTATGATAAAAGTTGGCGTTTTAGGAGCTGGGCATTTAGGCAAAATTCATTTGCGCTTGTTGCAACAATCGGAAAAGTACGAATTGGTTGGTTTTTACGACCCGTTTGATGATAATGCAACAAAAGTAGCTGCAGAATTTGGTTATACAAAATTTGAAAGTATTGACACTTTAATTGATGCTGTAGATGTGGTAGATATTGTTACTCCTACGCTTTCGCATTTTGATTGTGCAGTTAGTGCCATAAAAAAAGGAAAACACGTTTTTATAGAAAAGCCAATTTCTAACACGGTTGAAGAAGCTGAAACTATTATAAAATTAGCCAAAGAATACAACGTTAAAGGACAAGTTGGACATGTGGAACGTTTTAACCCTGCGTTTAGTGCAGTTAAAAACCAAATTATAAACCCCATGTTTATAGAAACGCATCGTTTGGCAGAGTTTAACCCAAGAGGTACAGATGTTCCTGTGGTATTGGATTTAATGATTCACGACATAGATGCTATTTTAAGTGTGGTAAAATCGCCTGTAACAGCGGTTCATGCCA
>CBFIIG010000080.1:5603-7358 GCA_965662615.1 Flavobacterium sp. | reverse complement strand
AACCAAACAGTCTCTTTATCTACCATTGGGAATGGCCCTTTTTGTGTTTTATCTGCCAAAGCAATAAATTGCTCTGCTTTACCACCGCGCCATCTGTATATAGACTGCTTTGGGTCGCCAACAATCATTAAAGTGCCTTTAATATTGTTTTCCATACTCGAAAGGCTGTTTTCTATAAGCGGAATTAAGTTGTTCCATTGCATTTCAGACGTGTCTTGAAATTCATCTATAAAAAAATGACGGTATTTTTCGCCCAAACGCTCATAAATAAAAGGAGCTGGTTGATTTTTAATTTGCTCGTGAATTAATTTATTAAAATCTGCAATAGAAACCAATTGCTGTTCTTCTTGAAGGCGCACAAAAGCTTCACGTATTTTTTGAAGAAGCGTAAGCGGATTAATGTTTTTTTCTATTGCTTCATAAAACTGAATTTCTCCATAAAGGGCATAAATTTCTTTATTTTTTAAAATTAAATCGGGAACTAAAGCAGCTATTATATCTTTATCTTTAGCTGTTTTATTCACTTTTATATCGTCTTCTTCTAAATGTCTTGGGTTTGTAATATCACAATCGTCATTTAAAACTTTAAGTAAAAAGTTGGGGTATGTTTTTCGTGAAAAAGATGCATTATCTACTCCTTTGTCTTTAAGCAATAATAATACCGAAGCAGCAACTTCTTTAGCCTCTTGCTTTTTTTGCGCCGTTTTATTCTCTAAAAAACCTTTAAAAACCTCAAAATCGTTTATGCTTTTTTCCTGAATGGTTTCTATTTCCTTCGCATGCGTTTCTTTTGTTAAAAGTCGAGAAGCTTCGAACAATTCTCTTGTAACGTCCCAATTTTTATCGTCATCTGCTTTTTGGTTACTGTAGTCAATTAAAAGTTTAGTAATTTCTGCATCTGTTCCCGCTTGGTTAATAACAGTATCCACAGCTTCTTGCAAAAGCAAATCGGTATCTAAAGCAATATCAAACTGGCTTGGTAATTTTAAATCTTGAGCGAAAGTTCGTATTACTTTATGGGTAAATTTATCAATGGTTAAAATATCAAATGCCGCGTAATTATGAATTATGTTTTTAATAATTCGCTTAGATTTCAACTTTAAATCGGCAATTGGTTTTTCAATTTCCTTTGCAATTTCGGCTAAAAACGCAGTGTTTTTTTTGGAAGTTATGGTTGCATCTAATGAAAAATCATAAAGACTACCCACAATTCTATTTTTCATTTCTTCTACTGCTTTATTGGTAAAAGTTATAGCCAGAATTTTTTTGTAAGCGTCATCTTGCGGAGCTAAAAAAAGTAACTTAATGTATTCTTTAGACAGCGTGTATGTTTTTCCAGAGCCAGCAGAAGCATTGTAAATAGAAAAAGAAGAAGTAGAATTACGCATTACATCTGTTTTGGTTATAGTTAAATAGAAAGTTTCTATTTTTTTTTTAGAAGTTAAATTTATAAATTTGAAAAGAATAATACTAATTTTAAACACGAAATATTATGGCTTTTGAATTACCAAAATTACCTTATGCATATGATGCATTAGAACCACATATTGATGCTAGAACAATGGAAATACACCATTCTAAGCACCACAACGGATACACAACTAACTTAAACAATGCAATTGCAGGAACCGATTTAGAAGGAAAATCGATTGACGAAATACTTGCTAATTTAGACTTAAACAATGCGGCTGTTAGAAATAACGGTGGTGGTTTTTACAACCACAGCTTATTTTGGTCTGTAATGAGTCCTAACGG
>CBFIIG010000080.1:0-5507 GCA_965662615.1 Flavobacterium sp. | reverse complement strand
CTTAAACAATGCGGCTGTTAGAAATAACGGTGGTGGTTTTTACAACCACAGCTTATTTTGGTCTGTAATGAGTCCTAACGGTGGTGGTTTACCAACTGGTGAATTAGCTGCTGCTATTGACGCTGCTTTTGGTTCTTTTGATGGTTTTAAAGATGCTTTTGCAAAAGCAGCTGCTACTCGTTTTGGATCGGGTTGGGCTTGGCTTTGTGTACATAAAGGCGGAAAAGTTGAAGTGTGTAGCTCTGCAAACCAAGACAATCCATTAATGCCAACTATTGGTTGTGGTGGAGCTCCTATTTTAGGATTAGACGTTTGGGAACATGCTTACTATTTAAACTACCAAAACAGAAGACCAGATTATATTGAAGCTTTTTTTAATGTAATTAATTGGAACGAAGTTACAGCTCTTTTTAATGCAGCGAAATAAAATATAACTTAACAGTTAAAAGCAGCCTTCGGGCTGTTTTTTTTATGGTTAAAATTTGGGTATAAAAAAAGGTGAAATTTCTTTCACCTTTTAGCCCCAAATCTACCATAAAATTTAACCTACTAAATTTTTGGTAGAGCTAAACTACTTCAAAACTTATTTAATTTTAAACAAACTAGACGAACGACCAATATAATCGTTTATCTGCATTTTTAAACTAAATTTAGCCTTACAAATATCAAAAATAATATTTTCAAATTGTTTTAAAAAAGTCATTTGCCTTATTTTAATAGTCCAATCGACCATAAACTTAGACGAATGAATTAGTATGCTCTGGCATCTAAACCTTCGTAAAAATTAATAAAAGCTCTATTTACCACTCTATTTCCTCCATCGGTTGGATAATTTCCTGTAAAATACCAATCTCCTTTATTTTTTGGACATGCAATATGTAAGTTATCTACCGTTTGGTAAATGATATCTACTTTTGCGTTTACGTCTTCAGAAGTTAACATTTCTGCAATTTTTTTAGATATTTGAGTATCTGTAAAAGGCGCATAAATCTCTTTAACAAAATTAACTACGTCAACATCTGCATGGTTTTCTTGTGCTTTCGATTTTTTATAAACCTCTTCAACCACATGCATCATATTGTTGTCCGCTAGTAAAGCTAGTGCTGCTCTAAAAGCAACCAAGCCTTCTAATTTTGCCATATCAATACCATAACAATCTGGGTAACGAATTTGTGGTGCAGAAGAAACTATTACAATTTTCTTAGGCTGTAAACGATCCATCATTTTAATGATACTTTGCTTTAAAGTTGTACCTCTAACAATACTATCGTCTATAATAACTAAATTATCTGTTGGTTTTACCACGCCATAAGTTACGTCGTAAACATGCGCCACAAGATCGTCTCTACTGCTGTCTTCGGTAATAAAGGTTCTTAATTTTGCGTCTTTAATAGCTACCTTTTCGGTTCTAATTTTTGTAGCTAAAATTTCTTTTATCTTTTCTTCAGACAGGGCGCCATTTGCCGCAATTATCTCTTTTGTTTTTCTTTCGTTTAAAAAATCCTGAGCCGCTTCTACCATCCCGTAAAAAGACGTTTCTGCAGTATTTGGTATGTACGAAAACACCGTATTATCGGTATCGTTATCAATACTTTTCAATATTTCTGGAAAAACCAATTTCCCTAAATCTTTACGTTCTCTATGAATTTCGGCGTCGCTCCCTCTAGAAAAATATATTCTCTCGAAAGAACAGGCCTTTTTTTCTAAAGGTGTTCTAATTTCTTCAATTTTAACTTCGCCGTCTTTCTTTATAATTATTGCGTTACCCGGTTCTAACTCTGTTACCTTTTCAAAAGGCACATTAAATACTGTTTGAATAACAGGTCTTTCCGAAGCTACAACAACAATTTCGTCATCTTTATAATAGTACGCTGGTCTAATTCCTGCTGGATCTCGCATAACAAACGAATCTCCATGACCAAATAAACCTGCCATTGCATAACCTCCGTCCCAATTTCTTGAAGCGCGTTCTAATATGCGTTCTATATTAAGTCGCTGTGCAATAATTGGCGAAGCATCTTTTTTAGAAAGTCCTTCGTTTTTACAGTCTTGATACAAATCGGTAACTTCTTCGTCTAAAAAGTGACCTATTTTTTCCATTACCGTAACGGTATCTGCTAATTCTTTTGGGTGTTGCCCTAAATCTACCAAGCTTTTAAAAAGCTCTTTAACATTGGTCATGTTAAAATTTCCAGCAACAATTAGGTTTCTGTGCATCCAATTGTTCTGGCGTAAAAATGGGTGAACACTTTCTATACTATTTTTACCAAAAGTTCCATAACGAACATGTCCTAAAAAAACTTCTCCTATATAAGGTAGGTTTCTTTTTTGAGCTTGCACATCATTTAACCATTCCGGATGGTCTTTTAACTCTGTTGCAATACGGTCATTTATTTGAGCAAAAACATCTTTTATAGGTTGTGGGTCTATAGAACGCACACGACTAATATATCTTTCGCCTGGATCAACATCTAGCTTAATGCTAGCAAAACCGGCACCGTCTTGTCCTCTGTTGTGTTGTTTTTCCATCAACAGATACATTTTTTGGATACCATAAAAAGCAGTTCCGTACTTTTCTTTGTAGTATTCTAAAGGTTTTAAAAGTCGCAAATGGGCTATTCCACATTCGTGTTTTATTGCATCACTCATTTTGGGTCGTTGTGTGTTATGAAATGCAAATGTAATCAATAAAAAAACCTCAAAAAAATTGAGGTTTTAATTTTATTAAATTATTGCATTAATTTATTTCAAAAGCTGTTAATTCTTTAAATTGAGAAAGACGAGTAGCTACTTCTTCTGGTTTTAAATTTACCATACGCTCAGTACCAAATTTTTCAACACAAAAAGAAGCTAAATTAGAACCTTGTATAATGGCGCTCTTCATGTTATTAAAACTATAATCTCCTGTTTGTGCTATATATCCTGCAAAACCTCCTGCAAAAGTATCACCTGCTCCAGTTGGGTCAAAAACTTCTTCTAAAGGAAGCGCGGGTGCAAAAAATATCTTTTCATTTTCGAATAACAAAGCACCGTGTTCTCCTTTTTTAATAACCACGTATTTTGGGCCCATTTTATGAATTGCTTTAGCTGCCTTTACCAACGAGTATTCTCCCGAAAGCTGACGTGCTTCTTCATCGTTAATTGTAATAACATCAACTCTTTTTATAATGGCTTTTAAATCTTCTAAAGCACAATCCATCCAAAAATTCATAGTGTCTAAAACCACTAATTTTGGCTTGGTTGTCATTTGATCTAAAACACTAGACTGAACCATTGGGTGCAAGTTACCCAACATAACTACCTCTGCATCTTGATATGCTGCTGGCACTTTTGGTTGAAAATCGGCTAAAACATTTAGTTCCGTTACCAATGTATCTCTACTGTTCATGTCGTTATGGTATTTTCCGCTCCAAAAGAAGGTTTTACCCCCTTTTACTACTTCTATACCTTCGGTATTTATATTTCTGTTTTTTAATAAATCTATGTATTCTTGCGGAAAATCTTCTCCTACTACAGAAACCACAGCACTGTCTAATTTAAAATTTGCTGCCGAAAGACCTATATATGTTCCTGCACCACCTAAAATTTTGTCTGTTTTACCAAAAGGCGTTTCAATAGCATCAAAAGCTACTGTACCTACTATAACTAGTTTGTTCATTTAATGAGTTTTTTAGAATTGCAAAATTAACAATTAAATATTGCTTAAAAAAGCAAATATGTATTTACAGCAAACTGCTTTTTTCATTTTCGTAAAAAGCATCAATAGAAAGGTTCGGTTGTGTAGATGCAAAAACCGCCAAAGCATCACAACGCTCGTTTTGTGGGTGTTCGTTATGTCCTTTTACCCATTGAAAAGAAACTTCTTGCGTTTTGTACACTTTTAAGAAACGCTTCCATAAATCGGAGTTTTTTTTGCCTACAAATTGCTTTTTCTCCCAACCAAAAACCCATTTTTTAACCACAGAGTCTATTACATATTTAGAGTCGGAAACGACTAAAACTTTTGTTTTAGGCTGTTTTATTTTTTCTAAACCAACAATTACAGCCAACAGCTCCATTCGGTTATTCGTGGTTAACCTAAAGCCTTCGTAAAATTCTTTTTTGTAATTGGTATTGGGGTGTTCCATAACCAATCCGTAACCGCCTGGCCCAGGATTACCTTTGGCAGAACCATCTGTATATATGTAAATATCGTAATTCATTATCCGTTTAAAAGGGTTTCAATCACCTTAGGAAAATGTTCATACTCTAAATGGTGTATGTTTTTCGCAAGCTCTTCTGGGCTTGTGATTTTTTCTAAAGAAGTTTTAAATTGAGCAATATAGGCACCTTCATCATAGTGTTCGGTTACATAGTGTATTGTGATTCCACTTTCCTTTTCGTTTGCAGCCAAAACCGCATTATGCACATGCATACCATACATACCTTTACCGCCAAATTTTGGCAATAATGAAGGGTGGATATTAATAATTTTATTAGGGAAAAGGTTTATAATCTCAACAGGGAAAAGCAATAAAAAGCCCGCTAAAACAATTAAATCGGGGTTAAAATTCTGAATTTGCTTTAAAACAGAACCGTTTTTAAAATCGTCTTTACTAAAAATTGTTGCATTTAAACGAAATTTCTCAATTCTTTCTATAACTCCAGCATTTTTATTATTTGTAAAAACAAGATGCTCTACTGCTACACCTTGATTAATAAAATGTGAAATGCAATTTTCAACATTAGAGCCGTTTCCCGAAGCAAAAAAGATGATTTTTTTCATTATTTAAAAATATAATTCTGTGCAAAGCTACATAATACCGAACGACTAAAATACATTTTATAGAAGTAAAACACATCAAAAATAAAATAAAATAGGCTTTTGTAAATATTTTTTTTTAAATTCGTATCACATTAAATAAACAAAAGTGTTGTTTTAAAATAAAGTTTTTTATTTTTGCACACAAATTAAATTAAAAATTAGAAAATTATGTCAGACATTGCATCAAGAGTAAAAGCGATTATCGTAGACAAATTAGGAGTTGACGAAAACGAAGTGGTAACAGAAGCTAGCTTCACAAACGATTTAGGGGCTGATTCTCTAGACACTGTTGAGTTGATTATGGAATTTGAAAAAGAATTCGATATCCAAATTCCAGATGATCAAGCTGAAAACATTGCTACAGTAGGTCAAGCAATTTCTTATATAGAAGGAGCAAAATAATTATAACAATGCATCCGTATAAATGTACGGGTGCATTTTATTTTTTCCAACTATATAGTTAAGCGGTTAAAAAAACATTGATTGTATTACAATCAAACCACATAAAAACTATGTAATACCCATTGTTTCTTTTTTAAATTATTAAAGATGCTATGGGTTTTTTTATATAAATTTAAACGAATATTATGCAATTAAAGCGTGTTGTTGTTACAGGACTTGGGGCATTAACCCCAATAGGAAATACAGTTCAAGAATATTGGGACGCCTTACTTAACGGTAAAAGTGGCGCTGCACCTATTAC
>CBFIIG010000079.1:0-7402 GCA_965662615.1 Flavobacterium sp. | reverse complement strand
GAGTTTATCAAAACTCATTTCGGCTTGTAATGGTGTTAAAGCTGCAAAATCATAATTCTTTTCTATTCTACTGAAAGGAGTTGTACTTGGGTTAAAAACATCTAATTCTAAACCTAAAACAAAAGCTCTAACTAACATCATTTTTCCGGCAATGTATTTTGCTGGTAAAGCTAAAACTACATTTGCTCCTGCATTTAATTCAAAAAAAGCACCCGTGTTTATTGCAGACTGCACCATAGCTTCTTTTTTTATAGAAATGCTTTTGGGTTTACCCGTACTACCCGATGTTTGAACAACAACAAAATCATTTGCATCGGTCCATTCCAACATAAAATCACCTATTTGCTTTTCAAAATCTTCACCTTCTTTAATATAGCTATACCCAACACGAGAAAGGTCGTTAAGATTAAGATGAAATCCATTTAATTTAAAACGTGGATGAACAAATTGAGCATTTACTACCATTACATTTATTTTTTAAGATTGTAATTTACCAAAAAGTTTTGTTTTAAAGCCAGACCAATTATATTTTTTTGCAAAAAGTAAAATAAGCAACGGATAAATTATTAAAACGGGAATTATAATTTCAGAAAATGAACTCGAACCCACCTCACTAATATCTTTTAATATTGATGGTGTTTGAAAAGCAGAATTACTACTTGTAAGCAATAAAGCTCCTATTAAATTATTTGCCGCATGAAAACCTAGTGCTAATTCTAAACCATCATCCATTAAAGTAATAATACCCAAAAAAAAGCCTGTACCTATATAGTAAATCATAACTATTGGACCAAAAGCAGCTACTTCGGGGTTTCCCCAATGCATTAAACCAAATAAAACTGAAGTTACAATTAAAGGAAACCATTTATTATTACTTCCCAAGCCTAAACCTTGCATCAAATGACCTCTAAAAAAATATTCCTCAAAGCTAGTTTGAAATGGTATGGTTAATAGAGCAATAATCACAAACGGAAAAAATGCTGAAGCATTAAAATTTATTTCAAAATCAGTTGGACTAAAATAAAAATAAATTAAGGTAGAACCAATTGTAAAAATACTCCATACAAAAAACGAAAAAAACACACGCTTCCAATCTACTTTTGCTCTAGCTGTAGTTAAAGACCTAATACTTTGCCCCGCTCCTATTTTAACCCAAAATAACAAGACAAAAAATAAAACAACAAGAGGAATAATCAACATTAAAAAAGCGATTGTTTCACCAAATTCATTTATATAATTTTGCATCATAACATTGGTATCCATTCCGTCCGAAAGAATAAAATTTGAGCCAATAATTGCAAAAAATAAAATGGTAAATGGAATATAAGTCCAAAACTTAATACCCGATGATTTCAACTGTTCTATGTACATAAATTGCGTTATCTTTGTTCTAAATTTCAAAAATACAATTTATGTTTTATATATACCACAATAATCGTTGCAGCAAATCTAGAGAAGCATTACAATTTTTAGAGAATTTAAACCAACCTTTTGAGGTGATTCATTACTTAGAAAAACATCCAACAATAAACGAATTAAAAACAGTTTTAAATAAGCTAAATATAACAGCACATGAACTTGTTAGAAAAAACGAAGCTATTTGGAAAGAAAACTATAAAGGCAAAACATTTAGCGAAGTCGAATTGATTACAATAATGTGCGAAAATCCAAAATTAATAGAAAGACCAATTGTAATTAAAGAAAATAAAGCAGTTGTTGCACGACCTGCAAACTTAATAGAAACCTTACTTTAACATTTTATTAGCAAAAGTAATTGTAACTATATCTATTTTGGAACAACTAACATAAATATTATATAAAAAGCCATAATGCAAAAAAAAATCCTACTACTATTTATAAGCCTTTCATTTTTAGCAAAAGCCCAAAATAACAAAAAAATTACAATCACAGGTTCCGTTTTAGAACAAGGAACAGATATGCCCCTAGAATATGCTTCTGTGGTATTAATAGAAAATCAAAATCCTACTAAAAAAGTTGGGGTTGCAACCGATTTCGATGGTAATTTTTCTATAGATATTACACCTGGTACATATACCGTACAATTAGACTATATTTCGTTTAAACAAAAAAAAATAGCAAACAAAACATTTACACAAAATACCAATTTAGGTAAATTATTTTTAAGTGCAGATTTAGCTCAATTGAGTGAAATAAGTGTAGTTGCAGAACGTTCTACTGTTGAAATTAAACTAGATAAAAAAGTATATAATGTAGGTAAAGACATGGTGGTAAAAGGCGGTACTGCTGGCGATGTTTTAAACAACGTACCATCTGTAACGGTAGATACCGACGGAACTGTAGCTTTAAGAGGTAACTCTAGCGTACGTATTTTAATAGACGGTCGCCCATCTGGAATTGTAGGTATTAATATAGAAAATTTTTTAAGAACACTTCCTGCAGATGCCATTGAAAAAGTAGAAGTAATTACAAGTCCATCTGCCCGTTACGATGCCGAAGGTGGTGGTGGTATTATTAACATTGTACTTAGAAAAGGAAAAACGAACGGACTAAACGGCTCTTTAATGGTTATGGCAGGTGATCCGGAAACATACGGTGCAAATGCAAACATAAATTTCAAAAACGAAAAATTTAATCTATTTTCTAATATAGGGTATAATGACAGAACTACCTTAGGTAATTTTATAAATAACTCGCGCTATTTAAATGATGATAATACTACCGAAAGATTTGCTCAAGAAAGAAGAAATAACACAAGAAACAACAGAGGACACAATGTAAACTTTGGCGTTGAATATTTTATTACCGAAAACGCATCCATTATAAACGGAATTAACTTTAGAAAAGATGATTCTTTTAATAACGAAAATGTAGATTTCTTTTATTTTGATCAAAACAACATATCAACATTTGATAGAAACCGTTTTAATGCTACAACTGGAGACGAAATAAGTGTTGAATACAATTTAAACTTTACACAAAAATTTAAAAAAGACGACCACAAACTTACTATCGACATTGCTGTTTCTGACAATAACGAAAATGATTATTCTACAATCACAGACCAAGTTATAAATAACCCAAGTAGTTTGTTTATAGAAAACACCGCAAACCTTCAAAAACAACAACGCAACCTAATACAATCCGATTATGTTTTACCAATTGGTGAAAACAGTCGTTTTGAAGCGGGTTATAGAGGTAGTTTTTTAAACAGTACAACCGATTTTTCTGTGACTCCAAATACAGCATACACCAATTTTTTAGAATATAACGAATATATAAACGCATTATACTCGCAGTTTGGCTCTAAAATAAATAAGTTCTCGTACTTTTTCGGCTTGCGTTTTGAAGATAATAATATAGATGTAAACTCTATTACAACAAACAATTTCAACAATAAAAAATACAACAATTTATTTCCTTCTGCTACTCTAAATTACGAGTTCTCAGAAGAAACATCTGTAAGTATAAATTACAGCAAACGTGTAAACCGTCCTAGAGGTCGTTTTTTAAGTCCGTTTTCTACCTATTCTAGTAACATAAATATTTTTCAAGGAAACCCAGACTTAAACCCTTCCTTCACAGACAATATTGAGCTTAGCTTATTACAACGCTGGAACAAGTTAACCTTAACATCGGCAATTTATACCAACCAAACCGAAAACTCTTTCCAATTTATTAGAAAAGAATCGGGCGATTTTGTAGACGGAATTCCTGTTATTGTTAGCACACCAATAAACCTTACAAATGAGTCTCGTTACGGATTCGAATTTAATGCAAACTATACCCCATATAAATGGTGGAGAATTAATGGTAGTTTCAACTTTTTCTTAACCCAAAACAGAGGAGACTATACATATACAAACTATCTTGGCGAAAACATAACACAAAATTTTGATGTAGATGCAAGTAGCTATTTCACAAGAATTAGCTCTAAAATAACATTACCAAAAGGCATTGACTTTCAAACCAATTATTTTTATTCGGGACCACAAAACAATGCACAAGGAAAATATTACTCTATGTCATCTTTAGACTTGGCATTTAGTAAAGACATACTAAAAGAAAAAGCAACCGTAAACCTTAACGTAAGCGACCTTTTTAACACACGTAAAAGAAGATTCGACACCTTTATACCAGGCTCTGTAGATTCGTATTCTGCATTTCAATGGAGACAACGCCAAATAAACCTATCATTTACCTACCGTTTTAACAAGAAAAAAGAACGCGAAGGAAGGTCACAAAATGGCGGTGGCGGAGACGAGTACATGTAAAAGCATAAAAAAAGTCCAGCAAATGCTGGACTTTTTTATTAGAAATAAACTAAATTAACTAGCTTTTTCTGCTTCTTTCTTAGCTTTCTTTTCTTTTAATAACTCAACAATAGAACCGCCTATCCAATACTGAACAAAGCCTACTAAAAAAATCATCAGCCAAAAGCCAATGGTTAATATGGTTAAGAAAAGTAAAAAGCCTAAATACTGTGAAAATTCAAACATGTTTTCCGGAAATTTTTATGAATTCATGTCAAAGATAATCCATTCCAAAGTATTGAGCAATAAAACAATTAAAATATTTTCAGAAGCACTAAAAAATAAGTAAATTTGGACTCTGTTTTAGGAGCTATTTCCTGCTATACTCTAAATCTTCTTTACCAAAAAAAGGTAAAAAAGGATACCGCTCCTATCAGGGCTAAAAATAAACTTACAAACATAAAACACTATAAAATGGAATACAGAATAGAAAAAGACACCATGGGCGAAGTAAAAGTACCTGCAGACAAATACTGGGGTGCACAAACCGAGCGTTCACGTAACAACTTTAAAATTGGTCCATCAGCATCTATGCCAATGGAAATCGTAGAAGGTTTTGCATACTTAAAAAAAGCAGCAGCTTATGCCAATTGCGATTTAGGTGTTTTATCACAAGAAAAAAGAGATGCAATAGCAACCGTTTGCGACGAAATTTTAGCAGGTAAATTAACAGACCAATTTCCGTTAGTAATATGGCAAACAGGTTCGGGTACGCAAAGTAACATGAACGTAAACGAAGTTATTGCAAACAAAGCACAAGTTAATAGCGGAAGTAAAATTGGCGATGCAGACCCAATTGTAAAAGCAAACGACGATGTAAACAAATCACAATCATCAAATGACACTTTCCCAACAGGCATGCACATTGCCGCTTACAAAAGTATTGTAGAAATTACAATACCAGGTGTAGAACAACTGCGTGATACTTTAGTCAAAAAGTCGAAAGAATTTATGAATGTTGTAAAAATTGGTAGAACCCACTTAATGGATGCTACACCAATTACTTTAGGACAAGAATTATCGGGTTACGTGGCACAATTAAACCACGGATTAAGAGCTTTAAAAAATACATTAGCTCACCTTGCCGAAATAGCTTTGGGAGGAACAGCAGTAGGAACAGGTTTAAACACCCCAGAAGGTTACGATGTTTTAGTTGCAAAATACATTGCACAATTTACAGGACAACCTTTTATAACTGCACCTAACAAGTTTGAAGCACTTGCTGCTCACGATGCAATAGTAGAATCGCACGGTGCGTTAAAACAACTAGCCGTATCTTTAAATAAAATAGCAAACGACATTAGAATGTTAGCCTCTGGACCACGTTCTGGAATTGGCGAAATAATTATCCCAGAAAACGAACCAGGATCGTCTATTATGCCAGGTAAAGTAAACCCAACACAATGCGAGGCCTTAACTATGGTTTGTGCTCAAGTAATGGGTAACGACGTTGCAGTTACCGTAGGTGGTACTCAAGGTCATTACGAACTAAATGTATTTAAACCAATGATGGCGGCAAACTTATTGCAGTCGGCTAGATTATTAGGTGATGCTTGTATATCTTTCGACTTAAATTGTGCCGCTGGTATAGAACCAAATCATGCACGAATTAACGAATTAGTAAACAACTCGTTGATGTTGGTAACTGCTTTAAATACTAAAATTGGATATTACAAAGCAGCAGAAATTGCTCAAACCGCACATAAAAACGGAACAACTTTAAAAATTGAAGCTGTTCGTTTGGGCTATGTAACCGAAGAAGAATTTGACCTATGGGTAAAACCAGAAGATATGGTTGGAAGTTTAAAATAAAAATGTTTATTTTTACTTTAAATATTTTAAGGGAGTGTTTTTACACTCCCTTACTTTTTAGAAAAACTAAATAGAACAAAAAAATGAAAATAGATAGTGCTAAAATATATGTAACCCTACTCCTATTGGTTGGTTTATTACCTTCTTTTGGTGCAATAGACCCCGATAGCTAGCATTAGTTTGCTATTTCTATTTTAAATACAGCTGCATTAATTGACATTTTTTTTATAAAAAAGAGCAATTAACACATAACAAACAACAAAAAATGTATTTGTTACTGTTTGCAATTTTTACATTAATTGCCTTAGCATCTATGTTATTTGCACTTAATTTTAGCGAAAGCGTAAAAGCAATTTCTAAAATAATTACAACATTAGTCACTTTAACTATAATTTTTCACTATTTAAAAGATAAAAAAAATTGGCTTGCTTACATTATAACAATAAGTTGTATTTACTCTGCCTATATAGGTTTAAAATTAATTGATTTATTTATTGGTAAAAAACATTTAGCAAGAGATTTAGTTGTGGGGCATTCAAGATTAAATTTCGGAAACGAAAACATTACAGCAACTGTATTAACCGTTTTGCTTCCTTTTATAATTTATGGAATTTTTAGTTTAAAAGGGTATAAAAAAACAATCGCTTTTATTGCTTTTTTCTTAAGCAGTATGGGCATATTTTTGATTAGTTCTAAAACTGTTTTGGCAACTTCGGCAATTCTTCTATCGCTTTATTTTGTTTTTATGGTAATTAAAAACAAAAGCATCGATAAAAAATGGGGCGCACTATTTTTAATGCTGTTAGCCGTTGTTTTTATTAGCTTAAATGTCAATCGGTTTTCGCCAAATAAAGCTAATACTTTTGAGCAAATGATTAACGGTAAAGGAACTGTAGATAATGATACCGTTTCTGAACCAATAAAAGAAATATATTCAAAAAATTTAAGTAGTTTAGGCATTCGGTTAAAATTTGATGAAAATGCTTTTGAAAACATAAAAAACAGACCATTTACTGGTTATGGAATAGGTAATTACAAAGCCACGTCAAAAGATGAAGTAAATATTTTATACAACACTAATGCGTTTAGTTCACCACTACATACCCATAATGACATTTTAGAAATTGGAGTAGATACTGGTATTTTGGGTGTTTGTGCATTTTTATCACTGTTCATTTTTTTATTG
This sequence comes from Flavobacterium sp., assembly GCA_965662615.1. Taxonomy (GTDB): domain Bacteria; phylum Bacteroidota; class Bacteroidia; order Flavobacteriales; family Flavobacteriaceae; genus Flavobacterium. The sequence goes on along the minus strand of CBFIIG010000079.1, from coordinate 112 downwards.
TTTCTAATAATTAAACTTTTTAAAAGAAAAGACGTTGCTAAAGAAATCCCTCTGCTTTTACTATTAGCACTTATGGCTTATACCATAGATATGCTTTTAAATTTTCCTTTTA
>CBFIIG010000078.1:0-7431 GCA_965662615.1 Flavobacterium sp. | reverse complement strand
TAGAAACATGCAATTCTGGTGCATTTCTTCCGTTAAGGGTTAGCTCTAATTCTCCTTCTACAATTTTTATAGCAAAATCTGGTGTTATATTTAGAATGGGACGCAAATTTCCCGAATAAGCACCACCAGGTTTTGGATTTAATCGTTCAATTTCTTCTATAGCTGCTCGTAAATCATCTTTGGTAGCATCAAATTTTTGCAATAATTTTTCGTAGTGCTTTTTGGTAAAAGATTCGAACTGTTCTTCAATAATTTTTATTGCTAAATCTATAGACAGAGAAGGCGTTTTGTGCTTTAATTGCAATAACAAACACTCTTGCAAGTCTCTTGCAGCAACTCCTACGGGTTCTAATTCTTGAACAATTTTTATAATTTGCTCTACGCTTTCTTCGTCGGTATAAACACCTTGTGTAAAAGCCAAGTCGTCAACAATTTCTGTTAAAGTACGTCTTATATAACCCGAATCATCAATACTACCTACCAAAAACTCAGCTATAGCACGTTGATTGTCATCTAATATAAACGTATTTAATTGATTTATTAAATCCTGATGAAAAGTAACACTGGCTGCAAAAGGCTGTGTTTTGTCTTCGTCATCATCACTGTAATTATTGGCTTGGTATTTATAATCGGGTGTTTCATCATCCGATAAATATTCGTCTATGTTTATGTCTTCAGTTTCAATTTTGTCGTTATCATCGTCATAATCATCCGAATTATCTGCGTATTCATCTGTTTCAACTTCTTCTTTTCCACTTTCTAAAGCCGGATTTTCTACCAGCTCTTCTTCCAAACGTTGTTCAAAAGCTTGCGTAGGCAACTGAATTAACTTCATCAACTGAATTTGTTGTGGAGATAACTTTTGGGAAAGTTTAAATTGTAGAAATTGTTTTAACATAGTTAAAGATAACGATTTTTTTTGAATTAAAATTCGGCGTTTTGTGGTGTTCTTGGGAAAGGAATAACATCTCTAATATTTGTCATACCTGTTACAAACAATACCAAGCGCTCAAAACCTAAGCCAAAGCCAGAATGCACCGCAGAACCAAAACGTCGGGTGTCCAAATACCACCACATTTCTTTTTCTTCAATTCCTAAAGCTTTCATTTTTTCAATTAACACATCTAAACGCTCTTCTCTTTGAGAACCACCTACAATTTCTCCTATTCCAGGGAAAAGAATATCCATTGCACGAACCGTTTTTTCATCTTCGTTTAAACGCATGTAAAACGCCTTAATTTGTGCCGGATAATCGAATAAAATTACAGGACATTTAAAATGTTTTTCCACTAAAAAGCGTTCGTGCTCACTTTGTAAGTCAGCACCCCATTTGTTTATTGGATATTTGAATTTCTTGTTTTTATTAGGTTTAGAATTTCTTAAAATATCAATAGCTTCGGTATAAGAAACACGCTTAAAACGGTTTTCTAAAACAAAGTTTAATTTTTCAATAAGCGGCATATCGCTTCTTTCGTTTTGCGGCTTTTGCTTTTCTTCGTTGGTTAAACGTTCTTGTAAAAATGCCAAATCATCAGCACAATTGTCTAATGTATATTGTATTACACTTCTAATAAAATCTTCAGCCAAATCCATATTCGCATCTAAATCGTTAAATGCAACTTCTGGTTCTATCATCCAAAATTCTGCCAAATGGCGAGAAGTATTTGAGTTTTCGGCTCTAAAAGTAGGCCCAAAAGTATATACCTGACCCAATGCCATGGCAAACGTTTCTGCTTCTAACTGACCCGAAACGGTTAGGTTGGTTTCTTTACCAAAAAAATCTTGTTTATAATCTACTTTTCCATCTTCGGTACGTGGAGTATTGTCAAAAGGCAAGTTGGTTACTTTAAACATTTCTCCTGCTCCTTCTGCATCACTACCCGTTACAATTGGCGTATTTACATAGAAAAACCCGTTGTCTTGAAAATATTTGTGTACTGCAAAAGAAAGTGTTGAACGCACACGCATAATGGCGCTAAACGTATTGGTTCTTACACGTAAATGAGCATTTTCTCTTAAAAATTCTAACGAGTGTTTTTTAGGTTGAATAGGATATTTATCGGGATCACTATCACCTAAAATATCAATTTGAGAAACTTGTATTTCTACACTTTGCCCTTTTCCTTGACTTTCTTTTAAATTTCCTTTTATAGCTACTGCTGCCCCAGTTGTAATTCGCTTAAGCGTTTCTTCTGGAGTGTTTTCAAAATCTACTACACACTGAATATTATTAATAGTAGAGCCGTCGTTTAAAGCTATAAACTGATTGTTTCTAAACGTTCTTACCCAACCTTTTAAGGTTACTTCTTGTAACTGTGCTGGAGTATTTAATAATTCTTTAATTTTTATGTCTTTCATAGTATTGTGAGATAGTGTACAAATATAAAACTATTCTTTATTTAATTGTTCTGGTTTGTCTTCTGCAAGTACATTAATAGTGGGTTCTATAAATTCTTTTTTATTGGCTATTGTGCGCTCCAAAGATAACAATAAGGTTGGTAATAAAATAAGGTTAGACAGCATTGCAAAAAGCAAAGTTGCGGCAACTAGACCACCTAGTGCTACTGTACCACCAAAACTTGATAGCGTAAATACCGAAAAACCAAAAAACAAAACAGTTGATGTGTAAAACATACTTATTCCCGCTTCGCGCATGGTGTTGTAAACCGAAACCTTAATTTTCCAGTTATTGGCTTTAAGTTCTTGCCTATATTTTGCTAAAAAGTGAATGGTATCATCAACAGAAATACCAAATGCAATGCTAAAAACCAATATAGTTGACGGCTTAATTGGCACGCCTAAAAAGCCCATTAAACCTGCCGTAATTATAAGTGGCAATAAATTAGGTAGTAAAGACACAATTATCATTTTAAACGAACGGAACAAATATGCCATTAATAATGAGATTAATAAAATGGCAAATAATAACGACAGTACAAGGTTTTGAACCAAATAATGTGTTCCCTTTTCAAATACATAAGCCTTACCTGTCATAGTAACCGTATAGCGTCCTTCTGGAAAAAGTTTATCTATTTTTTCTTGTAACCGCTCCTCAATTTTTGCCATTTTATCGGTTCCAATGTCTCGCATAAAAGTAGTTACACGAGCATACTGCCCAGTAGAATCTACGTAACTTTTTAAAGAATTTTGATTTGTACCTTCGCTAGAGTTTTTAATATAACTCATAACAAAAGCTTCTTCTTGCTTGGTTGGTAACTCGTAATAATCCGGATTTCCGTTATAAAAAGCCTGTTTGGCATATTTTACAATATTTACAAGAGAAACAGCTTTTGAAAGCTCGGGAATTTCTTCAATGGTTTCGTGTAGAGTGTTTATGCGTTTTAATGTCGATGATTTATAAGCTCCTTTTTTTCGCTTAGTGTCTATCATTATCTCTAAAGGCATTACACCATCAAACTCATTTTCATAAAACGTAATGTCTTCAAAAAAGTTGGCGTCTTGAGGCATGTCTTCTATAATACTACCCGATATTTTTATTTGAAAAATACCAATAATACCACCAACAATTAACAAAAGGGTAATTGCGTAAACGGTTACGTTTCTGTTTTTAACTGTATTTTGAATCCAGTTTAAAAAGCCTAAAATATAATTTTTACCCAAGTGAGCCAAGTGTTTGTCTTTTGGTAAAGGCATATAACTATAGACTATTGGAATTATAATTAAACACAACAAAAACAGAAACAATATATTTAACGACGCTACTATACCAAACTCTCTTAATAACTGACTGTCGGTTATTATAAACGTTGCAAAACCAGCAGCTGTAGTAATGTTTGTCATTAAAGTAGCGTTACCTACTTTAGAAATTACACGTTGCAACGACTTGGCTTTATTGCCGTGAATTTTAATTTCTTGTTGGTACTTGTTTATTAAAAAGATACAATTAGGAATACCAATTACAATAATTAAAGGCGGAATTATAGCCGTTAATACGGTAATTTCGTAATGGAAAAAGCCTAAAGTACCAAAAGACCACATTACGCCAATTATAACAATTGTCATGGATATTAATGTGGCTCTAAAACTTCTAAAAAAGAAGAAAAAAAGCAACGAGGTAATTCCCAATGCAGCAAAAACAAACAAACCTATTTCGCTTTGTATGTTTTGCGAATTTAATGTTCTTATGTATGGCATTCCCGAAACTCGAAGATCTAAACCCGACTCTTTTTCAAAAGCTGCAATTCGTTCTGTACTAAAATAGTTTAAAACAAAATCGCGTCTAGCAGAAGTATTCACTAATGCTTTATCCATATAAATGGCAAATCGTACTGCTCCCGATTTTTTATTAAACAAAACACCTTCGTAAAAAGGTAAATCTTTAAAAAAGCTCTCTTTTGCTTTAGCAACAGATACTGCAGATAAAGGTTTGTTTAAAAAAGGCGTTAGTTTAAACTTATTGTTTAAAGTGTCTTTTTCCAGAACTTTTAAGTTATCTAAAGTTAAGGTTAGTGTAACCGCACTGTCTTTTTTAATGGGTACAATAAAGTCCTCAAAAAGCTGAATGTTTTTAGGTGTAAAAAAAGCATCATCTTTAAATCCCAAAACAACTAAATTACCCTCTTCACCAAACTTTTCTAAAAAAGCATTGTATTGTAAATTGATTTCGTGATCGTCTGGCAGCAGATTGGCTTCTGTGAAAGAAAAACGCATGTTTTTCCATTGCATAGACATAAAAATGGTAAATAAAACTAAAGCTACTAATAGCCCAATTTTATTTCTTAGTATTTTACGTGCAACGAAATCCCAAAAATCTGTTCCCAACCACTTTAACATCTGCAAAAATTTAGACCGCAAAGGTAACCATTCTCTATAAGATGATAAAAGGAATGCGATGTATTTTGCGTTAATCTTAGATTAAATTCCCAAATCGAGATGAAAAGATATTTTTATTGCTAAATTTTGAGTGAAATTTGGCAATTGGTTAGGGCCATATCTGTAAAAAGTAGACAAGCCTAAACCATAAAATATTTTATTAAATTCTATTCCACTTTCTAAATAACCTTTCTCAAGTGTTTTAAAATCAATCCCTTGATGGTAGTTTTTTTGATCTAATTTTCCCACTACAAAACGTGTAGCAATTGCCATAATTGGTTTAATTTTTGGAGCCAAAGTAACTTTGTTAAATGTATGTTTTGCCTGAAGTTGCAGGTATTGAGTAGAGAAAAATTCATTAAAATACATGGTTTCGAAACTGTCTTTACCCGCAAAAGTAATTCGTCTTAACACGTTACTGTGGTTTAAACTATTTGGCGAAACACTATACGAGTGCGTAAGTGGCAACTCTCCAAAACCATAACCTGCCTGAGCTAAGAAAGCTGTTCGCTGTCCAGACAAATATGGAATTTCATAATCAATCTTAATATCTAATTTAGAAAAATCAAAGGTGTTTCCTAGCAAGCCAGCTAAAGATTGGGTGTATTGAACAGAAAAAACAGGGAAGTTTTTACCTACTTCAATTTTATTCTCTGGAGTTTGCATAAAATCGCTAAATGGTTTCCATTGAAAACCAACCGTTGCAAGAGCTGTGTTAAAATTAGTATTCCACCTGCCGTTTGCATAATATTCGTAATTAAACAAAGGATCAACTCGGTTTTGTTCTAGTTTATATATTAATTTGGCTTTAGGAATAATTTCGGATAATGCCTGTGCGCTAAACCCTCTTTGTCTGTAAAATGTAGTAATATTAAAAGGTCTAGGGTCGTAAATTTTAAAGTTAACCTGATCGGTTAAAAAGCTAATTTTTGCCAACTCATCTACATCGTCTCTATAACCAAATTGCACTACCGATGCCGATTTTTTTCCAAGTTTATAAGACACATTTGCACTGTACTTTAGTGCTTCATCTTTTAAACCATATGCCACATACCCACTTAAACTGTATAGTTTAGACCATTTATTATTGGTTTTTCCTCCTACACCCAAACGTAAGCCTTCAAAATTATTATATTTTATAAATTGTCTAATATCAAAATCGAAAAAACCTAATGGAAAATAGCCTTTAAGTACTTTTTTACCAATTCGTATTTTATTTTCTACATTTTCTGCCTGCGAAATACTGTCTAAACTTATATAGGTTTTAAGGTGTTTTGGGTCGTTTTTTGCTAATTGATAGCGCTGCCAAAAATCGGTTTTTTGCACTAAAGCCGTTTCGGGAATAGTAATTTTTATGCCTTTTAAATTTTTATTGTTTTCTTGTGGCTTACTGTCTTTTTCAATTGTTTCGGTAGTTAGTTTTAAATAAGCGAAGTCCGAAGCGTTTTTTTGACGCTCTTGCTCGTCTGTGGCATTAAATTTCATAATTCCACCCAAAAACCGAATGTCTTGTTTATTATTTCCTTTTTTAATAATAAGTTCCGAATATTGAGGAAACCAAATATTTTTATTTTCTAAAAACGAAAATTGATGGGTCGATGTAATGTCTAAAACACCTTTTATTCTATACACCATTTGAGCAATTGCAAAAGTAGATTCGTCTAAATAAAACCAACCTCGCAATCGTTCTTGATTTTTGTTTTTTGGACTGAAATAAATTTTATAAACCGACCTATTATTTAACGTGTCATTGCCTATAAAATAATAATTGTATTTGCGTAAACCTCTTTTAGATATTGGGTTCGTCCAGTTGGTTTCTAGTATTTTTATGTTTTTATTATATACCTCTTTAGTTTGTAATTGTAAGCCCAAATACTCATACACTGGTTTTTTAAAACCACCCATTTGTACTGCTTCTACTATCTCTTTAGTTTCGACAGGAAAATGAATTTTAGTACTCACTTTTTCGGTTTGATAGAGATGATTGTTTGATACTATTTTTTTAAATTTATAATTAGTAGAATCTAATTTTGCTGCTGTATATCCACGTTTTTTAATGTAAACGGTGTCTATTTTACTCGAAATAGAATCGGCTGGAGCACTTACAACTAATTTTTCGTACTGTTTGTATGCGTAATTCGGTAAGGCAAATTGCGGATTATTTTGCTTGCTATTTACTACCGCATTATATACTTTTTGTTTAGCTAATTGGTTGTAATCAATTTGATTATTAAGGTCTTTTTCTAAAAAAATAGTTTGTAAGCCTGTTTGAGTTATTTTAACATTTTGAACTTTATAACCCTTAAACTCTAATTGAATGGAGCTAAATGCAGAAGACAGTGTAAAAAAACCATCAATATTGGTTTTGGTAATTTGTTTGCTGTTGCTTTTAATAACTACAAAGGGCAAAACTTCGTTTGTGTTTTTATCTTTAACTATAACTCTTATCGTGCTTTGTGCAAAAGAATAGCTCACTATTAAAAGTAAAAAAAGATGTTTATACATGCGTTATTTTTTTACAAAGGTATTTAAAATAACAAAAGTATTTTTTTAAAACAGACAAAGTGAAAATTTAATTAAACCACTTCGCATTTTTCA
>CBFIIG010000077.1:0-7626 GCA_965662615.1 Flavobacterium sp. | reverse complement strand
CAAAAGATAAAGCCGAAAGCCTGACCCGTAGGGTAGCACCCAAAAAAAAGCGAAACATTTCTGCTTCGCTTTTAAATATAATATTTGTATAAACTACTCCACTGTTACGGATTTTGCCAAGTTACGTGGCTGATCTACGTTGCACTCGCGCATTACTGCGATGTGATACGACAGTAATTGCAACGGAATGGTGGTTAATAGTGGCGAAAGCGGCTCAGAACATTCTGGAATTTCTATTACGTGGTCTGCCAAGGCACGCACTTGTGTGTCTCCTTTGGTTACTACTGCAATAATTTTTCCGCTACGCGATTTTATTTCTTGTATGTTACTCACCACTTTGTCGTAATGTCCTTGGTTAGGCGCAATTACCACAACTGGCATAGACTCGTCTATTAAAGCAATTGGGCCGTGTTTCATTTCGGCAGCTGGATAACCCTCTGCGTGTATGTATGAGATTTCTTTTAGTTTTAATGCGCCTTCTAAAGCTACTGGGAAATTATAACCTCTACCTAAATACAAACAGTTTGGTGCGTCTTTATAAACTGCCGCTATTGTTTGTGCCATTTCGTTTGATTGCAAGGCTTCTTCTACTTTGGCTGGTATTAGCTCTAGCTCATGTAAATACCGTTGGTAATCAGATTTTGCTAATGTTCCTTTTGCTTTTGCTAAACGCAACGCTATTAAGGTAAGTACTGTGATTTGAGTAGTAAATGCTTTGGTTGATGCTACGCCAATTTCTGGCCCTGCATGTGTGTAAGCTCCAGTATGTGATTCTCTAGAAATTGAAGAACCAACTACGTTACAAACACCAAAAACAAATGCACCGTTTTCTTTGGCTAATTTAATAGCTGCCAATGTATCTGCTGTTTCTCCCGATTGTGAAATGGCTATTACTACATCTTTTTTACCAACAATTGGATTGCGGTATCTAAATTCTGACGCGTATTCTACCTCAACAGGAATACGTGAAAATTCTTCTATAATGTATTCTGCTACTAAACCTGCGTGCCAAGATGTACCGCAAGCAATAATTATTATACGGTCTGCATTTAGAAATTTTTCTAAGTTATCTTCTAAACCTGCCATTTTTATTATGCCTTGGTCTGCTAGTAAGCGACCTCTGTAGGTGTCTTTGATTACCGAAGGTTGTTCGTAAATTTCTTTAAGCATAAAGTGGTCGTAACCGCCTTTTTCTATTTGCTCTAAATTCATTTGAAGCTTTTGAATAACCGGACTTACTAATGAATCATCTTTAATTTTACGCACTTTCATTGGCTTGTCTAAACGCACAATTGCCATTTCTTCGTCTTCTAAGTACACCGCATTAGTAGTGTATTCTAAAAACGGTGAAGCATCCGAAGCAATAAAAAACTCGTCTTCACCAACACCAATAGCCAATGGACTTCCTAAACGAGCCACCACTATTTCGTTTGGTTTTTCTTTATCGAAAACCGCAATTGCATACGCACCAATCACTTGGTTTAAAGCAACTTGAACCGCTTTTCCTAGTTTTAAATTTTCTGTTTTCTGTACTTCTTCAATAAGGTTAATTAAAACTTCCGTATCGGTATCCGATTGAAAAGTATAACCTCTAGATATTAACTCTTTTTTTAAAGGCTCGTAATTTTCTATTATTCCGTTATGAATAATAACTAATCTTCCCGAGTTTGAATAATGTGGATGTGAATTTACATCGTTTGGCACACCATGTGTTGCCCAACGGGTATGACCCATTCCTATAGAACCTTTAGAAACGCCAAGTTTTTCGGCTGTAGCTTCTAAATCTACAACTTTACCTTTTGTTTTTGCTAGTTGTGTGTCTTTCCCATCAAATAAAACAATTCCAGCACTATCATACCCACGATACTCTAGCCTTTTTAATCCTTTTATTAAAATAGGATATGCTTCTCTTTTGCCAATATAGCCTACAATTCCACACATAGTTATTAATTTTCTTTAGTATAATATAATTTTACTTTTAACCTTTTATCTGCATCCGTAGCAGTGTTCCCGTAAAGTATGGTTCCTCTTGGGCTAAACACCGACGAATAAGGTGTTTTAGTAATTAAAGGGTTTACAGGTGTTAACAACTCACTCATTAAACTATTTGCTGCGTTATCTGTAACAGAAAGCCCTAATTTAACATTTTTATTTGTTGCCGAATTTGTTCCGTTTAAAACTCTGTTTAAATGTTGAGAAATTCGAATGGTATAATAAACACCTTCCTCATCTGAATTTAGTATTAAAACTCCACCAAAAACCGATTTAACATTATATGTTGTTCCTGTTGAAGAATCGGCAGTATAATCTATTATTGGTGTTTGATTGGTTGCGTCGTATAAATAAATACGCTTTGCTTCTGATGCACCATTTAAGTCGCTACGAGCAATAAAAAAACTAATTGTTGCGTCGTTAATTAAAATATTTTGAGCTCTTAAATCCTCTATTTGATCGGCTGTTCCATTATTATCGGCGTCTTCTCCAAACAACTCCATTATTACATGTGAACCACCATTACCTTTTAAATATAATTTTTCTGAACCTAAAACAGGATCTTGGGCTGCCATACCATTTTGATAAAGCGTTGATGTGGTATTTTCGTAAAAGTTAATACGTGTACCTGACAGGTTTAACTTGGTTTGTCTTTTTTCGGTTTCACCGTCTAAAAACGAATGATACTGAATCACTATTTCAGCATCAGCTAAATTAAAATGAGGCATAATTCCAGAACCAGAAACTAAATTAGCCTGAATAAACAATCCTTTAAAATGGTTATTAAAATTATTACTATTCGACAATTGTGTAGCAGTTGCTTGAAGTACCTTAGTCTTGAAAAAAGTCTTATCTAAATTAACATATACACCAGGTTTCATTCTTTCTTTTACAACGTAATTTTCCGGATTAGTTGTAATAGCACCTTCACTGTCTAAGTAAGCTCCAGCGTCGTTTGTTTTGTATTTAATAATTTCAGTGCTTACAACTTTAAAATTGGTGTTTTGTGCTGTGTCCGTGTCATTGTTTAAAGTTGGCCCAGTAGAAACACCCGTAATTAAACTTTCTTGATTGCTATAGTATTTCTGTACCGATTGGTTATTATCTGTTGGATCGAATTGATTAATAGTATATTTATTTTCTACAACTTTTAAATTTAAAACTGTATCAACATCTCCATAAATTGAATCTAGCAAATACGTATTGGCCTCATTACCCGTTGCTGCAACGTCTATTGTAGAAAAATAAGGCATGTACAAATAAACAGAATCTGTTGCTTGTACATCTATATTTGTTCCAAAATCGGGTGCTGAAGTTGGCAACTGCAATTGTGTTACAAAACTTGATCGTGTTTCGCCAAAAAACAAATCGTTATAGACACCAAAAGAACTAATTGGCATGTTATTAGTTTGTACTGGTCCTGTATATTGAGAATAGGCTTTGATATCAATTTCATCGTTTAATTCGAAGTTAAAATGATTATCTCCTACTAAATCTGAACCTACTGAACTGTATTCTGCATCACATGAAACAATAAGAGCCAAACCTCCTACTATTGAAAATAAACTTAAAAATCCTTTTTTCATTCCCTAACTATTTAAAAGCGTGTTTTTTATAAAATTGGTATACTCCTCTTTTGAAGTGTCCTGAGAGGCGAAAGGTAAAAAAGGTTTTTTCGAACTTTCTATATATTTTGTTAAAGTTGGCGACACGTTTTCTGAGGCTACAATAACAGCGTCAGAGTAATCTATAGTTAGCTTCATCAAGTTCTCAAAAGTAGGATCGCTAAGTGATTTAACGTCTTCTTTAGAAATAGCGTCAAACGATAATTTATTTACTAACTCTTTATTTAAAGTATCATCAAAACTTTGACCATATATTGAACTTACAATTTTAGTATCTGTAAAAATACCTTCGTCTTTATAAAATTGTTTAAGATATAATGGTAATAAAGATGCCATCCAACCATGTACATGAATAACATCTGGAACCCAGTTTAATTTTTTAACTGTTTCTATCACTCCTTTTGCAAAAAATATAGCGCGTTCATCATTGTCTGGAAACATCACTCCATCTTCGTCTGTAAAAGTTGCTTTTCTTTTAAAATACTCGTCATTATCTATAAAATAAACCTGAATACGCTCTTTAGGTATAGAGGCTACTTTTATAATTAAAGGCATATCCATATCATTTACCACCAAGTTCATTCCCGAAAGGCGAATTACTTCATGTAATTGATGGCGGCGCTCATTAATGTTTCCGTAACGAGGCATAAAAATACGAATTTGTCCCCCTAAATCGTTAATCATTTTTGGGTATTCATACGACTGCGTCGAAACTTCATTTTCTGCTAAATACGGCACCACTTCAGATGATACAAACAATATCCTCTTATCTTTCATAATCTTTTGTTTTGTATAATTCGTTATTCAAAAACACGCAAAATTACAAAATTTTATGGATTTATGCACTAATATAGTAAGTTTGCATAAAATTAACTCATCGTTTTTATGCCTGTTTTTTACACAAAAGAAGATTTAACCTGCTGTCTTAAAGCTATTTGGAAGAGAAAATCCTCTATTGGATTTGTTCCAACCATGGGGGCTCTTCACCGAGGACATATCTCTTTAATGGAAGAAGCGTTGGCAAAAAACGACTTTTTAGTGGTTAGCATTTTTGTAAACCCAACGCAATTTAACAATGCGGAAGATTTAGAAAAGTACCCAAGAACACATCAAAAAGATATTGATTTAATTTATTCGCTTACTAAAGATGCAATTATCTACATTCCCTCTGTTAGTGATATTTATAACGAAAATATAAAAGCTGAGTCCTATTCATTTAACGGATTAGAACATGTTATGGAAGGCGCACACCGCCCAGGTCACTTTGACGGCGTGGGCACTATTGTAAAAATGTTATTCGAAATCACAAAGCCAACCAAAGCTTATTTTGGCGAGAAAGATTTTCAACAATTACGAATCATTCAGCAACTAAACGAACAAGAAAATTTGGGAATAGAAATTATTGGTTGCCCTATTTTTAGAGAAGAAAACGGCCTGGCTATGAGTTCGCGCAACGAACGTTTAAGCACCAAAGCTAGAGAAAAAGCCAGTTTAATATTTAAAACTCTTCAAAAAACAGCAGAAAATTTTAAAACAACATCTTTAGAAAAACTACAAAAAGAAGTAGAAAATACCTTTAAAAATGAAAAGGAATTTACTTTAGAATATTTTGAAATAGCAGAAGAGAAAACCCTCTTAGAAGCCAAAATTAAAGAAGAAAACAAAAACTATAGGGCTTTTATAGCTGTTTTTGTTGAGAACATCCGTTTGATAGATAATATTTCATTGAATTAATTTACATTTGCACCATGAATATAGAAGTAGTAAAATCGAAAATACACCGAGTAACCGTAACTGGCGCAGATTTACATTATATTGGTAGTATAACCATAGACGAAACTTTAATGCAGGCCGCTAATATTATTGAGGGCGAAAAAGTGCAAATTGTAAACATAAACAATGGCGAAAGACTAGAAACTTACGCTATTAAAGGACCTAAAAATTCTGGCGAAATTACCCTTAACGGACCTGCAGCAAGAAAAGTGCACCGTGGCGATGTGGTAATTATAATTTCTTATGGAATTATGGATTTTGAAGAAGCGAAAAGCTTTAAGCCCTCGTTGGTTTTTCCGAACGAAAAAGACAACTCTTTAACTTAGTATCGTTTGAAATCGATAGCAAAAAAGTGGTTTTCTATCCTTTTCCCTCTTGTTTTGGGGTTTTTGCTGTTGCTTTACAAATACAATCAGTTTACCGAAAGTCAGCTAAACGAAATGAAATCTTATTTTGTACATGCCGACTATCGTTTTATTTATTTATCCCTTTTTATTGCCCTTTTTGGCTTTGCTTCTAGAGCTTATCGCTGGAAATTTGCCATTGAACATTTGGGCTATAAAAGCAGTTTTAAAAACAATTTATTTGCTGTTTGTATTTCCTATTTTTTAAACTTAACCATACCGAGGTCTGGCGAACCTGCTAGAGCCGTAATTTTAAATAAATACGAAAACATTCCATTCGACAAGGGTTTTGGAACTATAGTTGCCGAAAGAATTGTAGATTTATTAGTGTTTTTGTTTTTTGTATCTCTGGGTTTTATTCTAGAATTTAAAGTTTTAAAAAACTATATTTTTGATAAAATTCCGTTTACACAACTTATTGTTTTAGGAGCAATTGCAATGCTTGGTTTTCTTTTATTAATTTATTTATGGAAGTATTCTAAATGGGCAATTGTTTTAAAAATTAAAGAAAAACTTAACGGATTAAAAGAAGGTATTTTTAGTGTTTTTACCATGAAAAAAAGAGGCTGGTTTTTAGCCCATTCTCTTTTTATTTGGTTTACGTATTTAATGATGTTTTACGTTACCGTTTTTGCATTACCCGAAACACAAAATGTTCCGTTTACTGCCGTAATTATAGGTTTTATCTTTGGTAGTTTAGCGGTTGGACTTACAAACAGTGGCTTTGGAGCTTATCCGCTTTTAGTTGCCGAAGTATTTTTACTCTATGGAATTCCAGACACCGCAGGTACCGCTTTTGGGTGGTTGGTTTGGACTTCTCAAACCGCTTTAATTATAATTTTGGGCGGACTTTCTTTTATACTTTTACCGTTTTTAAACCGTACTAAAGAATTATAAAATTTACGTTTTATATTTTGTAACTTTGCTTTATTCTTTTCAGAAAACTTCCTTATGAGCAAAGTAAAAACAACCTTTTTTTGTCAAAATTGTGGCACACCTTTTTCTAAATGGCAAGGCCAATGCCATAACTGTAAAGAATGGAATAGTATAGTTGAAGAAATTATTCAGAAAGAAGAAAAGAAAAGCTGGCGTTCTGAGGCGAGTCCTGTTCAAAAAAGCTCAAAACCACTACGTGTAAACGAAATAGACAGCACACAAGAAATTAGACTAAAAACCCACGATAATGAGTTAAATCGTGTGCTTGGCGGTGGATTAGTACCTGGTTCTTTAACGCTTTTGGGTGGTGAACCTGGTATAGGAAAAAGTACGTTGATGTTGCAAATTTCTTTAAAATTACCTTTTAAAGTGCTTTACGTATCGGGAGAAGAAAGCCAAAAACAAATAAAAATGCGTGCCGAACGCATTACGCAGCAAGATAACAACTGTTATATTTTAACCGAAACCAAAACTCAAAATATCTTTAAACAAATAGAGCTGGTTGACCCAGAAGTGGTTATTATTGACTCCATACAAACCTTACATACCGATTATATAGAATCTTCCGCAGGAAGTATTTCTCAGATTAGAGAATGTACCGCCGAACTTATAAAGTTTGCCAAAGAATCTAACGTGCCCGTGTTGCTTATTGGACACATTACTAAAGACGGAACCATTGCTGGCCCAAAAATTTTAGAGCACATGGTAGATACTGTTTTACAGTTTGAAGGCGACAGAAATCACGTGTATAGATTGCTGCGTTCTTTAAAAAACCGTTTCGGGTCTACTGCCGAATTGGGAATTTACGAAATGTTAGGCAACGGACTTAGAGAAGTTGAAAATCCATCAGAAATATTAATATCACATAAAGACGAAGACCTTTCTGGAACGGCAAT
>CBFIIG010000076.1:0-7643 GCA_965662615.1 Flavobacterium sp. | reverse complement strand
TTAGAACTTAACAAGTTAATTCAAAACAAGTTAAATGAATTGTTGCAAAACGTAATTCTACCAAACCAAACCGTAGAAGTTGAAAACCGTTGGACTGGTATTATGGGTGTTGGTAATCAAAAAACACCTATTATAAAAGCGTTAAACGATAAGGTTTTTTGTGGGGTTCGTTTGGGCGGAATGGGAATTGCCATTGGCACACATGTAGGAAGAGCTTTGGCGAAAATAACATTAAATTAATTATGCAAAAAATTAAAAAATTTCTTTGGAAAACCTTTTTATGGTTTAATATTATTAGCATTGGGCTAGTTGTTGTTTTTAAATTTATACCTGTTTATTTTACCCCTTTAATGGCAATAAGAGCGGTGCAAAATTGGCAAAACGACCAAGAAATTATTTTTAGTCATACTTGGGTTTCATTAGATGAAATTAATAGCAATTTACCTAAAGCCGTAATTGCCAGTGAAGATGGCAAGTTTTTAAACCATAATGGTTTTGATTTTGAAGCTATGAAAATGGCTTACGATGGCAATAAAAAGGGTAAAAAAATTAAAGGGGGTAGTACTATTTCTCAGCAAACAGCAAAAAATGTGTTTTTATGGCAAGGCAGAAGCTATATACGTAAAGGTTTAGAAGCGTATTATACCGTTTTAATTGAACTTATTTGGAGCAAAAAACGCATAATGGAAGTCTATTTAAACAGCATAGAAATGGGTAAAGGCGTTTATGGTGCTCAAGCAGCTGCAAAGTATTGGTATAGTAAAGATGCTAAAAACTTAAGCAGAGAACAAGCCGCAGGTATTGCAGCTATTTTGCCAGCGCCCTTGCGTTTTAAAGCTTCTAACTCGTCGGGGTATATTACCAGACGTAAAACTAAAATTGCCCGTTACTTGCAAGATGTAAAATGGGAAGAGTAATTTAAAAACTAACCAACCCATTTATACTTTTAACTTTAAGACTTTTGACTTTAAAACTTTTGACTTTAGACTACAAGTTGTACCTTACACTTAGCATAACCGTAACCGGCTGCACAAAATAACTAGAAAAAACACTTGTTCCTCCCAATTGACTAAAACTATTGGTGTTTAATGCTTTAGTATTGAGTAAGTTGGTTCCTTTTAAAGTATATTCCCAAGGAGTGCTTTTTTTACGGTAAGCAACACTTGCCGATAAAAAGTCGTACTCGGTATCTATAGTTTTTGATTTGTTATAATTGTGAAAAAAGTTGTAATCACTCACAATTGTCCAAGCGTCTTTAAAATAATACTCTAAGCCCACAGAAGGACTGTCTGTATAAACGGTATCTGAAAAGTTATCGCTTACAGAATAATTGTATCCAAGGGTTAAGTTAGGCACTTCTTGAAACAATGTACTTAGCTTTACATTATAATTTTGGTTTAACGACTCTGTTGTTTGAATGTTTTCGGTTATACCTTGTACACGTATGTTATTAAATTTATTCCAACTTAAACTCACTCCTCCAGAGGCTTTAAAAAATTGCGCAAAAGACCTCCCGTAATTAAATGAGCCTGAGATAGATTCGTCTGCAAAGTCTTCATTAATATTTACAGCCGAAGATATTTGGGTAATTCCATCAAAAAGTACTCGGTTTTTTACAGCTTCTGTTTGTTTGGTATAACTTAAGTTAGCAAAAATATTCTCGAAATTAAACATATTATAACGGAAATACCTTAAGCTATGCACTTGCGAAAGTGAATTTTGCAATGCTCTATTTCCTGCTGTTAAGCTGTTATAATTATTAAAAACATAACCTTCTGCCAATCTATTAATATCTGTGAAATTATTATTGAAAGCGAATGTATATGTTAAACTTTCCGATTTTTTAATATCCCATTTAGCAAAAAAGTCGGGTAAAATACGTGTAAAATTATTTTTGTTTTCTGAATTTAACTGTACATCTTTTAAAGAATATGCATGTGCACTCACACCCGGATTAAATGTAAAATCCCCTGCAATAAACTTATAATGCAATCCAATAAAAGCATCGTTAAATAAATAATTCACATCATTATTGTTTTGTGGATCATTAAAATCGTTTTGGGTTTGATTGTCTAATACTTGAAAAATATGTGAGTTAAAATTTTGATATGAATATGTGTTTCCTAATGTAAAGTTTAAATTACTTTTTGGTGTTACTACCCAGTAATAATCAAGTTTAGCATCTACTTTATTTGTTTTAACAAAACGATTTTGAGTTATATCATTTCTATTTTCTGCAGTAGAATATCCTGGTAATAAATTAGCAAAAGCGGGAGCAAATTGCAAATTCGCATTATAAAAAGGATCTTCGTCTTGGTACAAATACTGCGACTCGAAAGAAAAAATATGCTTATCGTTTAGTGTGTAATAATAATTTAAATTCTGATTTAACGAATTTGGTTTTTGTGTTTTCTCAGTAGAAAGAACTCCTAAAAGATTAGAATTGGTGTTTTGCAACTCGTTCTGGTCTGACACTTTAAACAACACGTCATAGTCCAAATGAACTCTTGTAGAAGGCACATAACTACTGCTTAATTTAAAAAGAGCCAAAGTATTGTCTTGCGTAGTAACATCTGTTTTGTTTTCTGCAACCGTTTGTATAGTCCCGTTTGGTAAAACATCCTCTCTACTACTAACTGTTTGATTTAAAATATCGGTATTGTTATTTAAAAAAATACCAAAACCACTAAAAGTTAATGCCTTGTTTGGACTGTAACTAAAATTAGCAGCACCAAACTTGGTGTTTATTTCCAGAGCTTGATCGTTTCTTAAACCCAAAAGACCCAAGTCGTTTGAAGCTACATTAAAACTAGAACCTCCTTTACGCATAATGCTTCTAAAACCACCTGTAAACTTAAAATAATCTCTGGCAGTAAGCGGTAATTCACCAATATTATTTAAGTTACCAATTATATTTATACTGTAATTTTTACTGTAATAAAATAATTTTGGGTTAATAATGTACCTGTCAAATTTCTCATCTCTTGTTCCACCGCCAGCAGTTACATCTCCAAACCAAAAATTCTCTTTACCTTCTTTTAGCTTAATATTAATAGCAATGTTGTCGTCATTATTTTCTAATCCTTTTAAATTAGTAACTTCGGAATAATTCCTAATCGCCTGCACTTTATCCACCGCATCGGATGGGATGTTTTTTATGGCAAGTTTTGTATCACCATCAAAAAAATCTTTCCCATTAATCATTACTTTTTGGGCTGTTTTACCTTCAACTTTTATTTCGCCATCTTCGGTAACTTCAAAACCTGGTAATTTTTTTAAAATATCTTCTAACTTCCTTTCTGTACCATTTGTAAAAGAATCCGCATTATAAATAATAGAATCGCCAGAGATAGTTACTGGCATTTCATACACAACATCTACTGCTTCTAATTGTGAACCGTCTTTTAAAACAACTGGGTAAATAGTGTTTTCGTTAGTTGTAGTAATGCTTTTATCAAAAGTTTTAAAACCTATATAACTCACTTTTAAATTATACACTGTATTTGGCTTTAGGTTAAGCAAAAACAAACCTTTGTTGTTTGTAATATTATACGCGTCCATGGCTTTGGTTTCGGCATTTACTGCCATTACATTAGCCATTTCTAAAGGTGTACCTAAACTATCTGTTACGGCTCCTTCAAAACGAATATTTTGCGCATTACTCCCTAATATTAGAAATAGAAAAAATAAAAGTGCTGTTGGTTTCATAGTATATTTTTAAAAAAATTATTAGTTAGCACGAATATGAAAACCGCCTCCGCCTCTTCTTCCAGAGCCTCTCATTTTCTGCATTTCTTCCATTTTTTTTACTACAATATCACTATATTCTGCTTGTGTAACTTGCTTGCCTTTTGTAGCAGGTTCTATTTTTTTTCTGTCTGATGTATTCATTACAATTTTAGAACATAAAATAGTAGTTTTACCTTCGCTTACTTCTAAAATTAAACCAGGCAATCCCCAATATTGACCCGGACCTTGATTAATTGGTATTTCTGGTGCATACCAAGCAGTAATTTCAATTTCATCTGGAATTTCAATATCTTGCATAAAATTGGTTTTTTTATTGCTATTTAAAGAATCTGATTCCTTTTTAGCGTCATCATCGCTTTTTGGTTTTCTCATTCTAAAATTTTTAAAGTCGGTTTTATCAACTTTTTTAGTAGCTGAAGCTTTAAAACACATATAATTACCAATTTGTCTGCTTTCGCCCGTCATTTTCCAATTATAGGAAGGCAAAGAATCGACTATTAAAAACTCTTTCCCAAAAGTTTCTTTATCTTCTATATATTGTTTGTCTTTTACGTTTTTGTATAAAGTACCATTTGAACCACCCATAGAAAAATTCACTCCGCTACCTCCTGGAGCTTCAAGTTTTTCTTCTTCTTTGTATATAGAAGCTGCTTGGTCAAAATGCATTATAAACTTCTTTTCAAACATCTTTTTCATGTTCTCTTCTATCATTTTTAACATGTCTGGAGAAATTTCTTTATTCCCTTCCATACGGGCTTTAATATCAGCCGTGCTGGTTTTAGATTCATAAACAGCCATGCCCTGAAAGCCTTGTGCAAATGTGAAAAATGTAAACAGACTTAGTAGTAAAGAAAAATTTGTTTTCATAATTTTAATATTTAATTCATATCTTAGACGATAAAACTAAATTTTTTTTACAATCTTTTGCTTAAATAAAAGTTAAAACCCACATAAACACAACCTATTTAAAACCGTTCTAAATGCGAATTATATTCTTTTGGCTTGTATTAAATTTTTCTTTTAAAGGGTTTAGCCAAAATTTAGAACCTTTAAAAACATCTTCTACCATATTAGAAAAATCATTGAACGTAGATGGTTTTAGCTCACGATACGGTATAAAAAAAAATAAACTTATAAAAGAACACGAAAATTTAGAGCTTACCCATTTTGCAGAACCTCTATATGGTAACCCCGATTTAGTTGATGCTACAAACCCACTACGATTATTGCTTTTTTATAAGGAGTTTCAAATTGCTATTTTAACGGATAATCAATTAAACACTACCGAGAAAATTGATTTTAAATCACTGCCTAATTTACAAATAAAATGGATTGGAATGGCTACTCAAAATCAACTTTGGTTTTACGATGAGCTTAGTATGAGATTGGGTTTATACCTCATAAAAACCAAAGAAATAAAATGGAAAACTGCACCTATTATAAATGTAAAACAATGGATTAACAGATACAACTATGTTTATTTCTATACTAATGAAAATGTTCTTTTTAAAATAAACCAAAACGGTAATATAGCCGAATTAGCCCAAATTAAAAATGCTGAACAAATTAGAATTATTAATCACGAAATGGTTTTATATTTAACACAAAACAAATTATTTATTCTTAATTTAAATACTAAAAAAGCCATAGAACTAAATACAGACTCAATTTACATTGAAGATTTTTATGTAAACGACACTATTTTGACTATTTTTACCAATCGAAAAATAATAAATTACAAATTGAACTTACTTTAATGTATATAGCAATTGCAGGAAACATAGGTGCTGGTAAAACTACGCTTACCAAATTATTAGCAAAACATTTTAAATGGGATGCCCATTATGAAGATGTGGTAGACAATCCTTATTTAGACGATTTTTACACTAAAATGGAACGTTGGAGTTTTAACCTTCAAATTTACTTCTTAAATAGTCGTTTTCGTCAAGTGCTTCAAATTCGCGAAAGCGGAAAAACCACCATACAAGATAGAACCATTTATGAAGACGCTCATATTTTTGCTCCTAACTTGCATGCAATGGGCTTACTTTCTAACAGGGATTTTAACAATTATCAGTCGTTATTTGAATTAATGGAAGGTTTGGTTGGTGCACCCGATTTATTAATTTATTTAAGAAGTTCAATTCCTAACTTGGTAAAACAAATACACAAGCGTGGTAGAGATTATGAGAACTCAATTTCTATTGATTATTTAAGTAGATTAAACGAGCGTTACGAAGCTTGGATACAAACCTACGACAAAGGAAAATTATTAATTATAGATGTCGATAATATAAACTTTGTAGATGAACCCGAGGATTTGGGAGAAATCATAAACCGAATAGACGCCGAATTAAACGGCTTATTTTAACTTATAAACCAACTTCGGTTGGTTTTTTTATATTTTTTTTATGCCATTAGTAGCTCCACTTCATCCAGATCACGACAAAGAAACACAAGAATTAGCTGCTTTTTTTAATGAGACATTAGGCTTTTGTCCTAATTCAGTTCTTACCATGCAACACCGACCAGCTATATCTAAAGCATTTATAAATTTAAACAAAGCGGTAATGGATAATAAAGGTAGGGTGACTTCTGCTTTAAAACGCATGATTGCTTGGGTAAGTAGTAACGCAACTGGTTGCAGGTATTGTGAAGCCCATGCCATACGTGCAGCAGAACGTTATGGTGCAGAGCAAGAGCAGCTGGATAATATTTGGGAATACAAAACACATGCATCATTCTCGGAAGCTGAACGGGCGGCTTTAGATTTTTCATTAGCAGCCTCTTTAGTGCCAAATGCAGTGAATGATGAAATTAAAAACAATCTTTACAACTACTGGAATGAAGGTGAAATTGTAGAGATGCTTGGTGTAATATCGCTTTTTGGTTATCTAAACAGATGGAACGATTCTATGGGTACTGTTTTAGAAGACGGTGCCATAGAAAGCGGAAATACCTATTTAGAAAAAACAGGCTGGGAAGTGGGTAAACACCAATAACCTAAACCAAATCAATATCAATACTGCTTTTTATTGTAAACTTTTTGTTATTTGCTTTAGCTGTTTCTACTTGAGTTAGTAAACTGGCTAAATCTTGTTTTAGCTCTGCAATACGTTGCGTTGTTTTTGCTGTAACTTCTTCACCAAAACGCTCGCCATCGCTAAAAATTTGCAAATTATGATAATCTATTTTATTGTTTATTAACGTAGTCAAAATTACTTTTGCTTCATCTGGCAAAAAAGTACCGTCAATTAATTTAAAATTGGATTTATTAGACATGTATTGCTTTTTTAAGTTACTTTTCAAAGATAGCACACATATTTTAAAATTAAAATTTTTTAACGATTAGATGTGTTTTTTAAATAAAAAACTCCAAAACACTGTTTTGGAGTTTTAAAAAGTACACCTAACAAGTGAAATGTCTAAAAGCCTGCATGAAGAATTAGAAATTTTTGAAAGCGTATTGTGTAAAATTTCATTTGATTAAATTTTAGGATACTTTCCTAAAAAAATTTACTAAACAAAGAATTAGTTTTTTAAACTATTAAAATAATTAAATCTAAAAAATTAAAATATTTTTTTTATTTAAATCAAAAGGTTTACATTTTTATTTCATTTTTAAATCTATAGGTTTATGAAAAATACAAAACAACAATTGATAATAGAACAAGTAGATAAAAAGTTAAAAGCTTTTGAATCTCTTAAAGAAAATAAAATTCCACCAAAAGGATGGGTTAAAACTATGCGTACTGCATTGAAAATGTCATTACGTCAATTAGGAAGTAGAATGAATTTTTCCGCGCAAAACATAAGGCAATTGGAAAACAGAGAAATAACTGGAACTATATCATTGAGCATCTTGCGAGACGTTGCTAATGCAATGGATATGC
>CBFIIG010000075.1:0-8256 GCA_965662615.1 Flavobacterium sp. | reverse complement strand
AACCATAACGCTAATAGTCAATGGTATTGGGCAAGCGCTGGTAAAACACTCACTGCTGCAACAATAGGTATTGCTCAATATCAAGGGTTTTTAAATATTAATAATTCGGTATCCAGTTATTTAGGCAACGGCTGGACATCTGCAACAAACGAACAAGAAATCGCAATTAGTTGCAAAAATTTATTAAACATGACTACTGGTTTAGACGATAGTTTGGGAGAAAATACTTCCGCAGCAAACTTACAATATGTTGCTCCTGCAGACACTAGATGGGCATATCATAATGTATATGTAAAGTTACAAGATATCATTTCGCAAACAACTAGCACAACGTTTAACTCTTATTTTAATACAGAGCTCAAAAACAAGATTGGCATGGATGGTAATTGGACACAAATTGCAGATAACAGTGTTTATATTTCTACTACACGAAGTATGGCACGTTTTGGCTTATTGGCTTTACACAATGGAAAATGGGAAGATAACCAAATTGTACCTGAAAATTATTTTATAGAAAGTACAAATACCTCACAAAGTTTAAATAAAAGCTATGGTTATTTGTGGTGGTTAAACGGTAAAGAAAGTTTTAGGTTACCGCAATCTCAATTAGAATTCAATGGTAGCTTAATTCCAAATGCACCAACAGATATGGTTGCTGCATTGGGCAAAAACGATCAAAAAATATATATTATTCCCAGCAAGCAGCTAGTAATTATTAGAATGGGGCAAGCTGCAGATGAAGAAAATTTTGCTTTAAGTACATTTGACAATGAACTTTGGTCTATATTAAATACAATAATTAATTAAAAAAAGAATCTACAAATTCTTCTTTATTAAAAACTTGCAAATCTTCTATGCCTTCGCCTACACCGATATAACGAACTGGTATTTTAAACTGATCTGATATACCAATTACAACACCACCTTTTGCTGTACCATCAAGTTTAGTAACTGCCAAACTTGTAACTTCTGTAGCGGCAGTAAATTGCTTGGCTTGTTCAAACGCATTTTGCCCAGTAGATCCGTCTAAAACCAACATTACATCGTTTGGTGTATTGGGAACCACTTTTTGCATTACACGTTTTACTTTAGACAATTCATTCATTAAGTTTACTTTATTGTGTAAACGACCTGCGGTATCTATAATAACTACATCAGCTTGTTGCTTAACAGCACTCTCTAAAGTATCAAAAGCCACCGATGCAGGATCACTACCCATTTGTTGCTTTACAATAGGAATACCTACTCTATCGGCCCAAATTTGTAATTGATCAATAGCTGCAGCTCTAAAGGTATCACCAGCACCTAAAACAACTTTATAACCTTGTTGCTTTAATTGATAAGCCAATTTACCAATAGTTGTAGTTTTACCCACTCCATTTACACCAACTACCATTATTACATATGGTGTGTTTGACTTTGGAATATCAAAAGAAGCATTATTATCTGTATTATTTTCAGACAGTAATGCTGCAATTTCTTCTCTTAAAATACGATTTAATTCATCAGTACCTAAATATTTATCGGCAGCTACACGAGCTTCAATACGCGTTATAATTTTTAGTGTAGTAGTAACTCCAACATCTGAAGATACAAGAATTTCTTCTAAATTATCCAACACATCGTCATCTACTTTAGACTTACCTGCAACGGCTTTAGATAGTTTACTAAAAAAACTAGACTTAGATTTTTCTAATCCTTTATCTAATGATTTTTTAGCTTCTTCGTTTTTACTTGGATCTGTTTTATCTGAAGAAAATATTTTTTTAAAAAAACTCATTTGCTTTTTATTTAGAAAACAAAATTATAAATAAAAAAGCTACTTTCAAATGAAAGTAGCTTTTAATAGTTTTATTCTGAAAGAAATATTATTTCTTACTTAAGAATTCGTCAACAAATTCAGGTGCCATTACAGATTCTACGAAAGTGTAAGCGCCAGTTTTAGGAGATTTAACCATTTTTATTGCTTTGGTTAATCTTTTAGAAGACGTTTGTAAAGTTGCTACGGTTTTCTTTGCCATGACTTATATGTTTTTAAATTTTACTTAGAGTAAAATGTAATTATTTAATTTCTTTGTGAACTGTTACTTTTTTCAAGATAGGATTGAATTTTTTAATCTCAAGTCTATCTGGAGTATTTTTTTTGTTCTTCGTTGTAATATAACGAGAAGTACCTGGCATACCTGATGTCTTATGCTCTGTACATTCTAAAATAACTTGTATTCTATTTCCTTTTTTTGCCATTTTGCTTTTATTTTAAATGTTACAGATTATTTGATAAATCCGTTTGCTTTTGCTTTCTTTAAAACAGCTGAGATACCGTTTTTGTTAATTGTTTTTAATGCAGAAGTTGATATTTTCAACGTAACCCACTTATCTTCCTCAGGAATATAAAAACGTTTCTTAATTAAATTAACAGCGAATTTTCTCTTCGTTTTATTCATAGCGTGAGAAACATTGTTCCCAACCATTGCTCTTTTACCTGTAAGTTCACAAACTCTTGACATTGTCTTATTCTTTATTCGTTATAAAAATCGAGGTGCAAAGAAACGTAATTAATACATTATAAACAACTAAATTTAATTAATTTTTTAAAATTTCTTTATATACGAGTTCCAGTCCTTTATTCACTGCTCTATCTAATACTTTTTCGCGTGGTTGACCAAAGTTAAATTCTTCTACAAAAACACCATTTGGCGTTGCTATTCCTATAAAAACAGTTCCTACTTCCGCAGGCGAATCTCCTTTAGTTGGTCCAGCATTTCCGGTTGTTGCTATAGCATAATCGCTATTAAATAATTGCTTACAATTTTGCGCCATTTCTTTTGCAACTTCACTACTTACTACACTATATTTTTCTATATTTGAAGTACTTACAGTAAGCAACTTAGTCTTCATTTGGGTTTCGTACGGAATTATGCTCCCTTTAAAATAGGCAGAGGCACCTTCTACTGATGTAAATAAATGAGCTATTTTTCCGCCTGTACAACTTTCGGCAGTTGAAATTGTTTTTCCTTTTTGCTTCAACAATCTACCTACAACAACTTCTACCGCTTCGTCTTCGTCTAAACCAACAATTGCATCGCCAATTAAAAGCTGCAACGACTGTGTTAGATTATTTAAAGCGTTGTGAAGTTCTTGTTCATTTGTCCCTTTTGCAGACATACGCAAGCGAACCCTACCGGGACTTGGCAAATAGGCTAATTTCACAAAAGAAGGCAGGTTATTCTCCCAATCTTCTATTTGCTCCGCTAACATACTTTCGCCAACACCATAGGTCATAATGGTTTTATGCACTATAAAAGGTCGGTTATACTCTTTTACTAAACGTGGTATCACTTCTTCGTTTACCAAATATTTCATTTCATAAGGCACACCTGGCATTGCAACAAAAACGGTATTTTCGTTTTTAAGCCACATTCCTGGTGCTGTTCCCATTTTATTAAACAAAACCTCAGCTTTAGAAGGCACTAATGCTTGATCTTTATTTAATTGTGTAATTGGGCGTTTGTAAATACCTTCAATTAATTCGGTTACGTGCGCTAAAACAGCATCGTTTTGCACCAAAGAGTCATTGAAAAAATCACAAAAAGTTTTTTTAGTAATGTCGTCTTTAGTTGGACCCAAACCACCTGTAATAAGCACTACGTCAACTTTATTTTGAAAAGTACTTAACATAGATAAAATCGCCTGTTTATCATCGGAAATAGTTAACATTTCTACTACCGAAAAACCTATTTTATCTAAAGCTTTTGCCATAAAAGTAGAATTGGTATCTTGTATTTGACCAATTAAAATTTCATCGCCAATTGTTACAATTGCTGCTTTCATATTATATATTAAAGTCTTTAGAAAGTTCTTTAGAAGTAGCGTCTAAACGTTCTTTTAACGATTTATACACTTCTATAATTTCCTTCTTTTGCCCTTCGTCTTTGGTCCATTTCATGATTTGTAAATTTTCATCATAAGCCATGTTCATACCTAACAAATCTAAAGTTGGTTTTATTTTATGAGCGGCCGAATATACTTTATGAAAATCACGCTCCTCTATTCCTATTTTAATTTGTTTTACCTCTACAGGCACTTCTTTTAAAAACAATATAGCTATTTGCTTTGCAAAATCCATATCGTCTGCAGAAATTTCGAAAACTTTTGATAAATTATAATTTAATGCCATTATTTTACATTTATTTTAAACATCGACTCACCTTCTATAAAACCTTCCAACACATCATTTTCATTAACAGCAGCAACTCCTTTTGGAGTTCCAGTAAAAATTATATCACCTATTTTTAATGTAAAAAACTGAGATACATAAGCTATTAATTCATCTATTTGCCAAAGCATTAAAGACGTGTTTCCTTGTTGAGCCGTTTCGTTATTCTTTTTTAATTCAAAATTTATATCGCTTAAAGAACTAAATTTGCTTTTATCTACAAATTTTCCAATTACAGCAGAGCCATCAAAGCCTTTCGCAATTTCCCAAGGCAATCCTTTTTCCTTTAATTTAGATTGTAAATCGCGTGCCGTAAAATCAATTCCTAATCCAATTTCTTGATAATAATTAGGTGCAAACTTTTTATCAATATACTTACCTACTCTATTTATTTTAACTAAAATTTCTACTTCATGGTGCACGTCCTTACTAAATTCGGGCAAAACAAAGGGGAATTTTTTTAACACAACTGCCGTATCAGGCTTCATAAAAATAACCGGTTCTGTTGGTCTTTCGTTATTTAATTCCGAAATATGATCGGCGTAATTTCTACCAATACAAATAATTTTCATGCTACAATTTTGTGTTTAGTTTTCGCAATTTAATTGCCGTTAACACCTTTTTGGTGTATAACGGAAAATCTGCGTTTTGAATCCATGCAAAATAACCTGGCTCCTGATCTAAAATATCGTCAACCAATTTGCCTTTGTGTTTTCCGAAGCCAAAAACCTCTTTATCGTCTTTATTAAAAACAATCATTCCAGCAAAATCAGCCGCTTTTCTGCGCGTTGTAAATGCCGAAAGCTCTTTTATATCGTTTTCTAAATCGTCGTAATGATCTAACTGTGCTTTTAAAATTTCATACGTTGCATTGGTATCTGCAGCTGCACTATGTGCATTTTCCAAAATTTCTTTACAATAAAACTTATAGGCTGCACTTAACGTTCTTTGCTCTTTTTTATGAAAAATAGTTTGCACATCTACCGCAACTCTGTTCTTCATATCAAAATCAATATCAGCACGAAGCATTTCTTCTGCCAAAAGTGGAATATCAAAACGATCCGAATTATATCCTGCCAAATCTGAATCTTTAATCATATTATAAATCGTTGGTGCCAACTCTTTAAAAGTTGGTTCATTTGCCACTTTAGCATCATCTATACCATGTACGGCAGTTGTTTGCGGCGGAATTGGCACAGTTGGGTTTACCAACCATGTTTTACTTTCCTTATTTCCATTTGGAAACACTTTTAAAACGGCTATTTCTACTATTCTATCTTTGGCTACATCTACACCTGTAGTTTCTAAATCGAAAAAACAAATGGGACGTGTTAGGTTTAATTCCATTTTTATACTTGTTTATTTTACAAATATAGCAATTAGATGTTTTGATTGATAAGGAAATACCCTTGATTTTACTAAACTTAACATTAAAACTTATAAAATAATTCTTTTGCATAAAAAAAGCCATCAAATTGATGGCTTTTAAACTATATATTTAGCTTTTAAACTTCTCTATTGGTATCCCAAGCCTCTAAATATTCGGCTACTCTTTTTACAAAACTACCTCCTAAAGCACCATCTACCACTCGGTGGTCATAACTGTGCGATAAAAACATTTTTTGACGAATACCTATAAAATCACCTTCTGGCGTTTCTATAACCGCAGGCACTTTTCTAATCGAACCAAGTGCTAAAATACCCACTTGTGGCTGATTGATAATTGGTGTACCAAAAACAGAACCAAATGTACCAACATTTGTAACCGTATATGTTCCGCCTTGTGTATCGTCTGGTTTTAATTTACCTGCTCTAGAGCGGTTTGCCAAATCGTTAACAGCTTTTGCCATACCTACTAAATTAAGTTGATCTGCATTTTTAATTACAGGAACAATTAAATTTCCGTTTGGTAAAGCAGCTGCCATTCCAAGGTTTATATTTTTCTTTTTAACAATAAAATCACCCTCTACTGATATATTCATCATAGGGAAGTCTTTAAGTGCTTTCGCAACAACTTCCATAAAAATAGGTGTAAAAGTTAATTTCTCGCCTTCGCGTTTTTCAAAACTATTTTTTATTTTATTTCTCCAATTTACAATATTAGTAACATCAACTTCTATAAAAGATTGTACGTGAGCTGATGTTTGTAAACTTTGAACCATGTATCCCGAAATTAACTTTCGCATACGATCCATTTCTACAATTTCGTCGCCACCATTAACCGAAACAGGAGCTGCTTTAACTGCTGGAGTTGCTACAACCGACGTTGGTTTTGATTGAGAAACAGCAGCTGTACTTGTTGTAGCTGTTTGCGTTCCTCTGTTTTTAATATAACTTAAAATATCGTCTTTGGTTACTCTAGCATCTTTACCAGAACCTTGAATTGATTCTAACTCAGTAACAGAAACACCTTCTGCATTTGCAATATTTTTAACCAAAGGAGAAAAGAATTTTTCTGATGTAGTAAAGTCAGTAGTAGTTGTAACTGTTTCTTTTGCTACCTCAACGGTTTTCGCTATTTCTTGTACAGCAGACTCAACCTTAACTGGAGTAGCTTCTACAGCACCACCTTCGGTTTCAATTATTGCAATGGTTTGCCCAACTTGCACTATATCATCTACCTGAAATAGCACTTCGGTTAATGTTCCCGAAACCTCACTTGGCACTTCGCTATCTACTTTATCTGTAGCAATTTCTAAAACTGCTTCGTCCATTTCTATAGTATCACCTACATTTTTTAACCAATTTGTAATGGTTGCCTCAGCAACACTTTCACCCATTTTAGGGAGCTTTAATTCAAATTTTGCCATATTACTAAAGTTTCCTTTGATATTTTAATTTGCTTTGCAAAATTAATAAAAGAAATAGTCTTTTACTAAGAATACAATATTTATTTTTAATATAAATCAGTCACCACTGTACCTCTGTCGTTACTATTATTACTCCCTAAATAAAAATTAGAATTGTTTGGCACTAACTTAAATAGGCAATTTCCTCCCGAATGTTGCTCCATAAAAGCCAAACAATCTTTATAACGTAAGGTGTTTGCATCTAAAATAATTTCTATGTTTTTTGACTTAGAAATCTGTTGCGAAAATACATTAAAATCTTCAATTTTACTCAAACGTTTTAGTTTTTCGTTTTTACTTTTCAATATGCCATTATAAATAGCATCGTTTGCAGATATTAAAACAGAAACATCAATTGATTTATGAAGTGTAACAGCTTGTTTTTCTTTAGTAAAAGCAAAAGCAAAACTTCCCAACTTCATAAAAGCAGAAAAAACAAAAGAGGTTTTAAAATGTTTGGCATAAAAATAATCCATTGCTTCTTGAAAACGTTGGCGGTATTTAGCGTCTCTAACGGTACTTTCTCCTTTAAAATGAATCACCGTAGTATCTGCAAAGTAATAGTTTTGTTTGTTTAATTGTAACAATCTATAACTCAAATCTATGTCGTCAGAATACATAAAACAATCTTCGTCGAAACCGTTTAGAGCTAAATAATCTGTTTTTTTTAAAAGCATAAAAGCACCAACCAAAATAGCGGTTTCACCCGATGTGTCTTTACTTAAATGCTGTGCATAATATTTGTTAAACAAGTTCCATTTAGGAAACAATTTATACAAGCCTGCTACTTTAGTAAAAGCAACCCAAGGCGTTGGAATACCTCGTTTCGATTCGGGCAAAAAACCACCTGCTCCATCTATTAATTTACAGCCAACAGCTCCTAAATTAGATTTACTTTTAGCAAATTGCAATACTTTTTCAAAAGTATCTTCGGCAACAACAGTATCTGGATTTAAAATACAAACATACTCACCTTTGGCTTCTGCTACGGCTATATTATTCCCTTTAGGAAAACCCGAATTCTGTTTGTTTGCTATTAATTTTATATTTGGAAAACGGGTTTGCATCATTTCGCAACTGCCGTCTGTTGAATTATTATCTATTACAATAATTTCTGCATCTAAATTCTCAATACTTTTTAGAACACTGCTTACACAAAGTTCTAAAAAATAGCGGACATTATAGTTGAGA
>CBFIIG010000074.1:0-8604 GCA_965662615.1 Flavobacterium sp. | reverse complement strand
TGCCTCGCCGCTTATTTCTAAATCATAGTTTTCGGAATCAATTTCTAAAGCGTACAGTCCTTTTAAATCTATGTTTTCTAACTTTTCTATTTTATTTTGTTCACCTTGTATCCAGTGCTCTATAAATTTAGAATCTGTATTAAAAATGTCTTCAGATGCAATAAAGAAATTCGCTAGGCTTCCTTTTTTTAAGCTTCCTATTTGGTTTTCTTTGCCTAATAATTTTGCGGGAGCAGTAGTTAAAGCTTCAAGTATTTTAGTTTTAGAAGCTCCTTTTTTAACAGCTAATCGGATGTTGTCTAGAAACTCCGACTCGGTTTCATTATCCGCTACGGTTAGTATGTAAGGAACATCGTTTTTTTCTAAAACACTTAAATTAAAAGGTGCTTGTTTCCATCTTTTTAAATCGCTAAGGTTTATTTGTTGTGCCAAAAACGGATCAGATGTATCGTATGCTTTTGGGAAATTAAGTGGAACTATAAAAGTATTACCTGTTTCTTTTATTTCTGCTATTCGCTCAAATTCATAACCATCTCCCTTTATTAAAAATGGAATATTAAACTCTTTGCCAATTTTTGCGGCTCTTAATGCATCTAGTTTATCATCGGTTTCAAAAATGGCGATTTTTTTATTGTTTTCTAAATAAGCATCAATAGAACGATCTTTGTTTTTTGCACTGCCTGATTTGTACCATTCGCTGTCGTGTAAAAACTGTCTAATTAAAGCCATGCTTCCCATTAAAGAGGAAGGGTAGCTTTGCCCAGAATAAATACTTCTGTTAAATGAAAAATGATTACTAATTTTATCTTCTAAAACTCTAAAGCTGTTGTTTTTTGAAGTGTTAAGCGTCCATAAAACACCTGTGCCAGAAAGTACACCATCTTTTGAATGACTTACAACTGAACCGAAACCTATTTTTTGCAAAGCATTTGCTTTTTTAGTATCGAAAGACAAATAGTCAGCGGCATTTATGTGTGTGTTTATGTGCTCGTTCCAGTAAAAACCATCGCGAGTGCTGTCATAATACGAATCACGAACACGTTCTTTCTTTAAATCTACTCCAAAATTACTAAATACATCTATAAAAGAGGGGTAAATGGTTTTACCAGTTGCGTTAATTCGTTTGGCATTTTTAGGAATTTCTATTGCACCAATTCCAATTATTTTTCCGTCTTTAATAAGTAAAGTGGCGTTTTGTAATTGTTCACTCGGGGACACTACTATTGTAGCATTTTCAATAGCAATTAAGGTGTTTGGGTTTTGAGAAACACCGTCGTTTTTAGGGAAATATACTTGTGCAAAAGCAGGTATTGTAATCCATAAAAAAAGTAGAAATTGTAGCTTTTTCATCTTTAGAATTTAAAAAACTAAAGGTAGAAAAAAAAATGGAATAGTAGGTTTTTGTTTTTAGATTCGAAATAATACTTCAAAAAACACTAAAGCACACCTTTAGCTTTTATCTCTAAATATTTATTAATGCTTTCTAAAGTAAGGTTTTCTGGTTTTGTTAGTACTGTGCTTATACCGTATTTTCTAAGTTCGTTTACAATTAGTCGTTTTTCAAAAGATAATTTTTCGGCTATTGTTTTATCATAAATTTCTTGAACTGTTTCTGCTTTTTTAATTTTAAAATCTTCTACTTCGGTATTTTTAAAAAACAATACAATAATCTTGTGGTTTTTAGCCAAGCCTTTTAAATAGGGAAGTTGTCGGTTTAAACCATCTAAAGTTTCAAAATTGGTGAATAATAATAGTAACGAACGTTGCTTAATATTTCGTTTTACATCGGCATATAATCGTGAATAATCACTTTCTATAAAATTGGTTTTAATTTGGTATAAATTTTCTAAAAGTAATTGCATTTGCCCCGATCTTTTATCTGCTTTTACCCAGTTTTCGGTTCGCTTAGCAAAAGTCAATAAACCTGCTTTGTCTTGCTTTTTTATAATAATATTTGCTAACGCTAAGGCAGAATTTATACTGTAATCTAGTAAAGACAAACCGTTAAAAGGCATTTGCATTACCCTGCCTTTATCAATAATCATATACACATTTTGCGATTTTTCGTCTTGGTATTGATTTACCATTAAGGCATTTTTTTTAGCGGTTGCTTTCCAATTTATGTTTTTAATATTGTCGCCTTGTACATATTCTTTTATTTGCTCAAACTCCATGGTTTGTCCTATGCGGCGTACCTTTTTCATACCGTATTGCACCAAATTGTTTGAAAAAGCCATTAGCTCGTATTTTTTTAATTGTAAATACGATGGATAATTAGGCAAGCTATTTGCCACACTAAAACGGTATCTTTTTGCCACTAATCCAATGGGTGAACTGGCATAAATATTTAAAGCACCAAAAGTGTAAACACCTCGTTCTGTTGGTCTTAAAAAGTATTTTAATTGTTTTGTTGTTCCTGCTTTTATTTTTCTGTTAATTTGAAAATCTCTTTTTTGAAATTGGAACGGAATTTCGTCTATAACTTTTATTGAACAAGTAAATCCATACCCGTTTTCTATGCTTAAAAAAACCTCATTATCGTCTCCGTTCGAAAATTTTTCGGGTGTTTTTCGGTTTCCAATTATTTGATTTTTATGTAAAAACAATAAAAAGGCATCAATTACTGTAAATAGTCCCAATAGGTAAAACAAATACCAAGAAGCATTGTACCATGCCGGAAAGAAAAAGGCACAGACAAAACTAACTATTATTGCCATTATGCAATAAAAGAATAAATTGTTGAGGTATAGGTTTTTAAAAAAAGTTTTCATGTATATTTATCGAGGAATTTCTACGGAATCTATTATTTGTTTTATAATTTCTTTGCTTGTAAGTCCTTCCATTTCGCGTTCTGGTGTTACCACAACTCGGTGTTCTAATACAGGAATTGCGGCTAGTTTTATGTCGTCTGGTGTTACAAAATCTCTACCTTTTAAAGCTGCGTATCCTTTTGCTGCGTTTAATATTGCAATAGATGCTCTTGGTGATGCTCCTAAATATAAAAAGCCATTGTCGCGGGTGTTTAAAACTACTTTAGCAATATAATCTATTAGATTTTTTTCTATTTTTATATCTTTTACTAATTTTTGAAAGTCGTTTATTTCTTGGCTCGAAATTACTTTTTGTACTTCAATTAACTTATTACCTTCTTTAAGTTTGTCTTCTCTTAGTAAAATTTCAATTTCTTGCTCTAAATTTGGATATTCTACATTTATTTTGAATAAAAATCGATCCAATTGAGCCTCTGGTAAACGATAAGTTCCTTCTTGTTCTATAGGGTTTTGAGTTGCAATTACAATAAACGGACGATCTAGTTTATAGGTTTCTCCATCGGCAGTAATTTGACGTTCTTCCATTACTTCAAACAATGCGGCTTGTGTTTTTGCAGGTGCTCTGTTTATTTCATCTATTAATACAAACTGACTAAATATTGGTCCTTTTTTAAACTCAAATTCCGACTTTGATAAGTCAAAAATAGAAGTTCCAATAATATCAGAAGGCATTAAGTCTGGTGTAAACTGAATTCTACTAAAATCGGCATCTATAGTTTTTGCCAAAAGTTTTGCTGTTAAAGTTTTTGCAACTCCAGGCACACCTTCTAGTAAAATATGTCCGTTAGAAAGTAAAGCTACAAGCAGTTGATCTATGTTTTTTTCTTGCCCCACAATTACGGTACTAATTTGGTCTTTTATTTTACCAATTGCTTCTTGTAACGGCTGTAAATTTAGACGAGATGAAAAAGCTAAATGTTCTTCTGGGTTTTGGTTTTCGTTCTGTTCCATAGTACTAAATATTTGTTTTTTCAATTGCTTTGTTAAGCGTAATTAAATCTTTTTCGGTTGCTGTATTGTTTTGTTTTGCTTTTTCTAAAAGCACAATAATTTCTTTTAGTGTATTGGTGTCAATTTTTGTTTTTTGATGCACTCGGTTTATAAAAGTTTCATTGAGTGTATGCGTATCAATACCATAATTATTTCTTATTTTTTCTAACCAATACACGCCTTTCTTTTCCATTATATTGGCATAATTCTTTTCTAAAAAATATAAATTACCAATGGTTTTTATAAAAGCAATAGATGTGTTTGTTTTTGTTTCTTTTATAGGAATTATAGCTTGTCTTCTTTTTGCATTAAAAAACATAAAAATAAGAAGTCCTAAAAGACTAAAATACCACGCCCATCGCAAAGCTGGTTTGCTTAAAATAAACTTCATAGGTGAGCCCACATTAGACCCGTTGTATAAACCAGGGCTGTAGATGAAAAGTTTTTCTTTTTGAATGGTTTGCAATACGTTTTGTGGTAATTCTTGGTTTTTTAATAAGTGGTAATTGGTAAAAATTATGGGTTCTGAAAACAGTATAAATTTCCCTTTACCAAACGGAACACTCAATCCATTTATATGCTCTTTTTTATCTTTTGAAAGAGATGAAAACACCTTTGCTTTTTTAGGGAAATCATAAAAAGCTGTTTGTTCGGTGCCTTTGTCATACGTATAACTTATGAATTTGTTTTTGTTTTTATGAAAGGTTATAGTTGCGTTTTCATCGTAAAATAATGAGTTACGTTCTATACTTAGCGTGTCTAAAAATCTTTCTGGGAAATAGCTGCAAGCTAATAATACATTGTTTCCTTTGGCGGTATAGTCAAATAAATATTCTAATGATTCGGGGTCTAGATTAAATTCGTTGTCTATGTATATAAAACCCGAATTTTCTTCTAAATAAAAATCATGGTTTAGGTTGTAATTGTATAAATTATCGGGTATTACTTCAATTTTTTTGTTGTTGCTAAGCTTTGCTATTTCTTCGTTAAATACAAACAAGCCATAAGGTGTTTTGCTTCTCGGGCTAAAGTTTTTTGTCCAATCTATGGGTTGTGGTCGAGAGGCGTCTATATATACCATACCTGCCATTATAAAAAACAGCACTCCTAAATATATTTTAAGTTTTGTGCTCATTTATTTAATGTTTATGGTTTTAGCAAACGCTTTTTCTATTTGTGCAATTTGTTCCTTATTGATATCAAATTCGCCATACCAGCAATAGTCATAAAGGTACGATAGGTAATTAAACTCTTCCTTTAAAGTAGCATCTTTAATCTCGTATTGGTAGTCAGAATTGGTTTTTTCTATATCCCATTTTATAATTTCTTTATCCGAAAACTGCTTTAACATCCATAAATAATAATAACGAACAGTTAGACGGTATTCACCATTTGCGTTAGCTTGTTTTATTAGTTTTTCAAAATTAGCATCGTGTAAATTTTCTTCAACTAAATCGCTAACCACGATACTTTTATTGTTTTTAGAAAAAATCCATTTGTTATCGTTTTTTATAAATTGCTTTATAATTAAGTACACAACAACGGCTACAATAACAAATGAAATTATTTTGAAAAATTGGTAAAATGCATCAGTAGCTTCGTTAGAATTATTAAAAAGACTATTCCACCAACGCGATAGGTTTTCTTTAAAACGCTCCCAAGCAGATAAATCTTCTAGATTTGTAATGGGTTCGTAGTTTAAATCGCTGTATTTGTTTTTAATATTATCCGAATCTATTTTTGAAATACCATTATATTGCTCAACCGATAAACTATCGGCAAGTGTGTGCTTGTTTTGAGAAAAAACCAGCGATGTAAAAAACAAAATAAATACGAAAAGCTTATTCATTGTTTTGTCCAATTGCATCTATGTTTTCGTTAAAAATAGTATTTTCACTAAACTCTTTAGATGAGTAATAAATTATACCTTGAGTAACTAAAATTACGTTTTGTAATAAATAATTACCAACAATTGAAATGATAAAAATCACATTAAAAAAAATCATGAAAACCAATTTTATTTTCTCGTCGTCATTATAATCGTCTCCTGGGTTTGTGAAAGCAACTGCTATAAAAAACAAATAGGGAATCATTATAAAAATACCCAATGTAGTTTGCACAATAAAATGCATGGTAAGTGTAGCTCCAATATTTGGCCAAAGGTTATTTTTTAATAACCTAAATCCGTTTTTCCAGGCTTCAAAAAAGCCTACATCTTCGTTTAAATAATTATAAAAGCTCAGCGAAATTAAGCATTGTATGGCAGGTAATACAATAAGTAGTAACGGAAAACCAATAATTATTAAACATAGCGCAAAGTTTAAACCAACTACTGCTATTAATAGCGGAAACATAGTAAATAAAGACAAAATGAAAAAACCAATAGCTTTTGGTGTTTTTGCTTTAATAAAACTTAAAAGTTTAGTGGTTGTAACTTCTTCGTTATTGTTTATTAATTTTAAAAACCCAATAGGGAAGAGGTAATTTATAATTGAAGCCAGGACTATTGCAATTATAAGTAGCAAACTAAAAACAATAAAAACGGTAATGTTACTGTAAATGTAATTTAAAAAATCGTCAGCATTATTGCTATATTTCGATTGAAAAATGCCGTCTATTATAATTCGTGAAAACAAAAATACCAGTACAATAAGCAATAACAAAATCCCACCATTTATTTTAAAGTAATTTGAGAAATAGGTTTTGCCTCCTTTTTTAAAAACATCAAACGAGTCGCCAATTAAGGCTCCAAAATCTCTCTTCTTATTTAATTTCTGCATATTGTTTTACTTTTTTATGAACTATAAAAGGATATATAAGGTAATAAAACCCAATAATAGATAGTGTTGTTAGAATAATTCCAATGCTTAACCACTTGGGCATATCAATAGAATAACGTGTTATAAAACCTTCTAAAAAACCTGCCATTACAGTAAACGGCATAGTGC
The DNA here is from genome assembly GCA_965662615.1 of Flavobacterium sp. GTDB lineage: Bacteria > Bacteroidota > Bacteroidia > Flavobacteriales > Flavobacteriaceae > Flavobacterium. The sequence continues at coordinate 1,835 of CBFIIG010000074.1, read as the reverse complement.
TTAAGAATATTTTAAATGTTTTTTTAAATCCAATTTTAAACGATTGAAATCTAGAAAATGTTTGAGGAAATAACAAGCTTGCACCTAAAGCTAATCCACAACCCGCTTCTACCACCATACCGAAAATTTCCATGGCACCATGTATCCAAATACCTCTAACGCTTTCCCAAAGAACACCTTGTTGATGAAAAAAGTACTGAAAGCATCCTATCATGATTGAGTTTTGAATTAGCACCCAAAAAGTACCAATACCTCCAGTTATTCCCAAAAAATAGCATAATGCACCTACACGTAAATTATTAAAGGTAATGCCAATAAAGCTTCCCCAATTGCTTCCGCTTTTATAAATAGCTACAGGGTTTCCGTCTTTTATGTTTTCTAAAGTTAAATTTACATAATGGTCACCTAAAATTAGACGTACAAAGGCATTGTCGTAATGCGCAGAGATTACACCAATACCAACCATTGCAAAAAACAACAAAAAAGAATAACCAATGTATCGTTTGTATTCGTAAACTAAAAGCGGGACTTCGGTTTTAAAAAAGCGAATAATTTTATTGGTATCATCGCGTTTGGTTTTGTAAATTTTTTGATACATTTGCGAGGCAAGGTAGTTTAAATACGTAACCGTTTTACTTTTTGTGTAATAGGTTTTGGCATACGACAAATCATTCATTAAATGAATGTAAAGGTCTGCCAACTCATCGGGTTGCCTCTTTTGTGAACTAAAAATAGCTTGTTCAAATTCAAGCCATTTGTCCTTATTTTGTTTTATAAATGCTACTTCTCTCATTTGTAGCTAAAATAGTAATTATGACTCAATTAACAATAAATACCACACAAAATGTTGAAATTAATTTCGTAGCAGCTTCTGTGGGCGAACGAATTGTTGCGCAACTAATTGATTTACTAGTGATTATAGCCTATATTTTAGTGATGTCTTGGCTGCAAGGTGAATTGCGTGTTTTTGACTTTTTCGACGATTTAGACGGTTGGTCTCAAATGGCAGTTGGAATTGTATTGGGTGCGCCTGCTATTTTTTATACATTAACACAAGAAGTTTTTTTTCAGGGACAAACTTTAGGTAAGCGAGTTATGCAATTGCGGGTTATCAAAATTGATGGGTATCAAGCGGGTTTTGGCGATTATTTAACCCGTTGGCTGTTTAGAATAATTGAGGTTTTTATTGGTTCGGGCGTGTTTGGCTTAATTGCCATAGTAACCAGTAAACGCAACCAACGCATGGGAGATATGGCTGCAGGAACGGCTGTTATAACTTTAAAAAACGATGTAAATATTAATCATACAATTTTACAAGAAGTAGAAGAGGCGTATCAACCAAAATATCCTGCTGTAATTCAGCTTTCGGATAATGATATGCGTATTGTAAAAGAAACGTTTGAAATGGCAATAAAAGCCAAAGATTTTGCTACTATAACTAAGCTGTGTGAAAAAGTACAAAGTGTTACTAATATAACGAATACGTCTAAAAACGATCAAGATTTTATTCGTACTATTTTAAAAGATTATAACTTTTACACACAAAATATGTAGTTTTAATTGTATATTAATAGAAAATTAAAATCTATTCAACATGAAAAGCGTTATAATTTTATTTTTCTCAATTGTTTTTTTCTCTTGTTCATCAGATGATGATTCAGTTGAAACTCCCTCTGCTGACAAAGTGGTTATGGCAGTTGTAGATTTTGAAACAAATGTTTTTGAAGGTGGCTATGTGTATGATTTACTTAATTATAATTCAACTTTTAATATAAATTATACGAGTATTCCAGATTTATATACAGAAGCTTCCGTTTTAGAAATTTTTTATGTAG
>CBFIIG010000073.1:0-8672 GCA_965662615.1 Flavobacterium sp. | reverse complement strand
AACGACAACGCCGATTTTCCCAAAACATAATGCACAATAGCATTTCGTTTAATATTTAAAGGTAAAAGCGGGCGAATGGCAAGGCTTGGCATTTTTTGCAACATAAACCTAAAAACCAAATCAACTACAAAATAGTAGATAAGGTATTTATTAACCGTTTCTAAAGGCTCGAGTCCTTGTTCTTTTAGTAAAAAATAAGCTCCAACACCCATTCCCAAAAAAACCAAACCAAAATACAAAGCACCTAAAAACATAAAAATTTTAAGTGCAATATTAGCTTTTAATGAAGCAGCTCGGGTAAACGACCGCCATTCTAGCAATAAAAAATGTTTAATCATGTGTAAATGTTTTAGTATTTGTCTTTTTTTATAAGAAAATGTTACTCCGTTTTTAACATTTTATATTCCGGATACGTTTCCATAAGGTATTCTTCTGCTTTGGCAGGGATAATTACAGTGATAATGTAAACACTTAAATAAAAACTAACAACCAAAAAGCAAACTACAGCCAAAAGTAAATTGTTTTCTATCCAAACAACATTCTCACCTCTTATAAAAATATTACCAAAATGAAAAGGAATCATAAATAAACTAACAACACTTCCGTGTCCCATGAGCATAGACTCAAACAGCCACAGTTTGCCTGTTTTCTCTTTATTTTTATTGATTTTTTTTCGCGCTTTAAACATATCTATAAAAAGCAGAATAAATGTAAACGCAAACAGAATTGTAAATAAGTAGTTGAAATATATTAATTTAACCAATCCAAACAATCCTGCCACCATACCAACAGTGAGTATAATTTGGGGTACTTTAAAAAAACCTTTAAAATGATGCCAAACGAGCTTATTGTATTTTTTACCCAATGCTGTTTGGCGTTTTTCTACCACGTCCATAAAGCCAAAAACACCAAATTTTTTAAACTCAACTTGTAATGCTTCTTCAAAAGGCAGTTTTGGGTTTTTTGCCCATTGTTCTTCTATGGCAAATGCCAAATGATCTACTAATTCGGTTTGTAAATCGTACCATTCCACATAATGCTCACGCGTAAAACGGTACAGACGTTCTATTTGTTCTTTTGATAATTTCATACTAAAAACTCCATTTAGGGTTCACAATGCGTTCCATGTTTTTAATAAAATCTTCCAATTCCGCCAATCTGCTTACGGTTTCTTTGCTGCCTTTTTCTGTTAATTTATAGTACTTTCGCAGCCTATTATCAACCCGTTCCACCTCTACATCAAGCAAATCTTCCGCTTCCAGTTTATGCAAAGCGGGGTACAAAGCACCTTCGGTAATTTTCAGATCGCCGCGGGTAATTTCCTTTACTTTTTGCGTAATTTCATAGCCATACATGCGTCCGTTTTCTTCTAATAAACGCATAATTATGGTGTTTAAACTGCCTTTATACAATTGCGAATTTTTCATTTTTTGTCTTTTTATGGGCGTGTCCTTCGTGCCTCAGGTCGGGCTTTTCGCTTTATCTTTTTTGGGCCAAAAAGCCCAAAAAAGGATGCCGCTGCAATCCCTCACGCAACACAAATATACATAAGTTTCTTATACATCAAAGTCTTAGGTATGATTTTTTTCTTCAAAACAATAAAAACAGGCTTTTTGTATCACACAATAAAAACGTATTTTTGTAAAAATTTAGATAAAAAACAATGGCAACATTTTACAAACTATCCATAAAATCTATTGTTAGAGAAACCGCAAAATGCGTAACCATAGAATTTACCGTACCGCAAGAACTTAAAGCATTTTACAGCTTTGTAGCGGGGCAATACGTAACCCTAAAATTAACTTTAGACGGACAAGAAATCCGCAGAGCCTATTCGCTATGTTCCAGCCCAGAGAGCAACACATTGCGCGTAGCCGTTAAAGAAGTTCCAGGCGGTTTATTTTCTACTTTTGCAAACAAGCAACTAAAAGAAGGTCAATTGTTAGAAGTAAGCCTTCCCGAAGGAAAATTCACATTTGAACCTAAAACTGACCGTCAAAAAAACTATGCAGGTATAGCAGCAGGTAGCGGAATTACACCTGTGTATTCCATTATACAATCAGTTTTAACTGTCGAGCCTAAAAGTACATTTGTATTGCTTTACGGAAACAAAACACCAGAAGACACCATTTTTAAAAACGCATTAGAACAATTAGAAGAACAATTTATAGGTCGCTTTTTTGTGCAATACGCTTTTAGTAAAGCAGACGCTCCCGAAGCCCTTTTTGGACGAATAGATCAGGCAGCCATTAACTTTACGTTTTACAACAAACACAAAGCAAAAGAGTTTGAAACCTTTTATTTATGTGGCCCAGAAGAAATGATAAATCTAAGCACAACCGTACTTAAGTCACATAATGTTTTAGACAAAAACATAAAATTTGAGTTATTTACTGCCAGTTCATCAGAGCAAAAAATAAGCAGCAATACAAATCACAGTAAAGTTACTTTAATTGTTGATGACGAAACTGCAGAATTTGAAATGAGCAGCAAACAAACCCTTTTAGAAGCGGCATTAAAACAAGGTTTAGATGTACCTTATTCTTGCCAAGGAGGTATTTGCAGCAGCTGTATTGCCAAAGTTACAGCGGGTACTGCCGAAATGAAAAAGAACAGTATTTTAACCGATGGCGAAATAGAAGAAGGCTTAATTCTTACCTGTCAGGCTTGCCCAACTTCAGAGAGCATAACCATAAATTTTGACGAAGTTTAAAAATTACTTTGTTAATTAACAGAAATCGTCCGTTTGGCAGATAAATTCATTAAATTTGCTCATTAATCCGTATTTTATATAAAAAACATGTTACAAATAGCATACATCCGTACCAACCCCGAAGACGTAATAAACCGTTTGGCAAAAAAGAATTTCGATGCTAAAGAATTGGTAGAAAACGCCATTGCATTAGACGAAAAACGCCGAGCAACTCAGGTGGCATTAGACACTATTTTGCAAGAATCCAACGCGTTGTCTAAAGATATTGGTATGCTAATGCGTAACGGTGAAAAGGCAAAAGCGGAAATTTTAAAGCAAAAAACAACTCAGTTTAAAGACCAAACCAAAGAGTTAACAGAAGTGTTAAACCAAGTGAGTGACGATTTAAACAACACGTTGTATTTGTTGCCAAATTTACCAGCAGACATTGTTCCGGCAGGTAAAACACCCGAAGAAAACGAAACCACTTTTGAAGAAGGTGAAATTCCAAAATTACACGCAGACGCTTTACCGCACTGGGAATTGGCAAAAAAATACGACATTATAGATTTTGAATTAGGAGTAAAAATAACAGGTGCAGGTTTTCCTGTTTACAAAGGCAAAGGTGCTAAATTGCAACGTGCATTAATTAGTTATTTTTTAGATAAAAACACAGATGCAGGTTATAACGAAGTACAAGTACCGCACTTGGTAAACGAAGCGTCGGGTTTTGGTACAGGGCAATTACCCGACAAAGAAGGGCAAATGTACTTTGTAGGCGAAGATAATTTATACCTTATTCCAACTGCCGAAGTACCCGTAACCAATTTATACAGAGACACGCTTTTACAACAAAGTGATTTACCTGTTTTAAACACGGCGTACACACCTTGTTTTAGAAGAGAAGCAGGTTCTTACGGAGCACATGTTCGCGGTTTAAACCGTTTGCATCAGTTTGATAAAGTAGAATTGGTTCGTATAGAACACCCAGACAACTCTTACGCCGCTTTAGACGGAATGGTAGAACATGTTAAAGAAATTTTACGCGAACTAAAATTACCGTATAGAATTTTGCGTTTGTGTGGTGGCGACATGAGTTTTGCTTCGGCATTAACTTACGATTTCGAGTTGTTTTCTACTGCGCAAGACCGTTGGTTAGAAATCAGTTCAGTTTCTAATTTTGAAACCTTTCAGGCAAACCGCTTAAAACTGCGCTTTAAAGACGAAGAAGGTAAAAACCAATTGGCACATACCTTAAACGGTAGCTCATTAGCATTACCAAGAGTTTTGGCAGGAATTTTAGAAAATTACCAAACACCAGAAGGCATTATGATTCCAGAAGTATTACAAAAATATACCGGTTTTGACCGCATAGACTAATTGTTAACCAACTAAAAAACACACCATGTACCCGTAACAATTAGAAACATAAGTACATGGTTTTTTATTTTTTATGAAAAAGCTACTTTTCCTTTTATTATTTACCATTAGCAGTTCTTTTGCACAGAACCAAGCTTTGGCGGTAGATTATTTGGAAAATAGAGATTACGAAAAAGCGGTTGCAATTTTCGAAGAATTATATGCTCAAAACCAAAACAATCAAGTCGTTTTTTTAGGTTTAATAGCGTGTTATTCCGAGTTAAAACAGTTTGATAATGCAGAGAAAATAATTCTTCAAAAAGAAAAAACAAACAATTCTCCTTATCTAATAGTGGAACGTGCTTATTTGTGGGAGTTACAAAACCAAAAACCAAAAGCAGAAGCACTTTATCAAGAAGCGGTTAATGGTATAAGCGTTAATGCAAATATGTCTTATGCGGTAGCCAGAGCTTTCGAAACAAAAGGCTTAATAGATTGGGCAATTAAAAGTTACGAAAAAGGAAAAGAAGTTAATCCCGAATTAAATATTGATTATCAAATTGCGCTTTTAGAAGGGCAACGAGGTAATACAGATGTAATGGCAGATAAATTGTTAGATTACGCTTTTAATAATCAAGGGCAAACAGCGAGGGTACAAAACAATTTAACGTTTTTTATGTCTAATGAAAGCAACTCAACTTTTTCGGACTATCTTAGAAAGTCACTTTTAATTCGTACTCAAAAAACACCAAATACGTATTGGAATCAGTTTTTAAGCTGGTTTTTTGTTCAAAACGAACAATACGATAAAGCGTTTACCCAAGAGAAAGCGGTTTATAAAAGAGAAGGAGAAAGTTTGCAACCTATTTTAACTTTAGCCACTTTAGCCATAGAAGCAAACAACTCAGAAACGGTTGATGCAACACTAAACTTTATTTTAGAAAACACCACCGATACCGATTTAAAGATAAAAGCACACTATTTTTTAATGCAACAAAAAATAGACAATGCAGCCGAAATACAGTATAGCGAAATAGAACAAGAATTAGACTTATTATTGAAACAGTATGGTATTCGACCAACTTCTATAATGTTACAAATTTTAACTGCTCGTTTTTATTGTTTTAAACAAAACAATCCAGTTAAAGCAATTAACTTGTTAGAGGAAAGTTTAAAATTACCAATGACCAGTTTAGAAAAAGGAAGTTTAAAAATGGAATTGGCAGAATGTAAGCTATTTGCAGAACAATTTGACCAATCTATTTTACTTTATGCTCAAGTAGAAACCAATGCAAAACACGACGAGTTAGCGCACGAAGCTACTTTTAAAATGGCAAAAGCCAATTATTTTAAAAACGATTTTGAGTGGGCTTTAACTCAAGTTAAAGTATTAAAACAGTCGCCAAGTTTATTAATTGCAAACGACGCAATTGAGTTGTATTTAACCATAAACGACAACACAACAGAAGACAGTACACAAGTGGCTTTAAAGGCTTTTTCTAAAGCAGAATTTGCCCTATTCCAGAATAAAACACAAGATGCTTTACAGCAATTTTTAACCCTTTTAGAAAAACATAAAGGTGAAGAAATTGAGGACGAAACGCTTTTTAAAATTGCAAAAATTTACGAAAGTCAAAAAAATTATACTGAGGCTTTAAATTATTATGAGACTATTTTAGCCATGCCAGAAAGTATTTACCGCGACGAAGCCTATTATTTTAGTGCCGAAATTTATAGAATACATTTAGTACAACCCGAAAAAGCAAAAGTACTTTACGAAAAAATAGTATTAGAACACCAAGATAGTATTTATTTTGGATCTGCTCAAAAACAATACCGCCTACTTAGAGGCGATAATATATAAAAATATGACAGTTTACAACGTTACAATAAATTTAGACCCAAGTATTCACGACCAGTGGATGGAGTGGATGCAAAAAAAACACATTGCAGAAGTATTAGATACAAAACTTTTTATAGGGGCTCGACTTTTTAAAGTGAGAGTAGATGACCCAGACGGGGCTTTAACTTATGCGGTGCAATATTTTGCCGAAACCGATGAAAAATTACAAACTTATTATAACGATTTTGCAGCCAAACTAAGAGAAGAAGGAAAACAAAAGTTTGGAGAAAAAATGCTTGCTTTTAGAACCGAATTAGAGTTGGTTAACGACTTTTTTATCTCATAATTAACTCAAAAATAATTTTATAATGTCTGTAAGAGCAAAAAAACATTTAGGTCAGCATTTTTTAAATGATGAAAGTATTGCAAAAAAAATTGCAGACACTTTAACACTTCAAAATTACGATAGGGTTTTAGAAATAGGTCCAGGAATGGGTGTTTTAACCAAGTATTTATTAGAAAAACCAGTAACTACACATGTTATAGAAATAGATTGGGACTCGGTAGAATATTTAAAAACACATTACCTAAATTTAGCCGATAGAATTATAGAAAAAGATTTTTTAAAGTTCGATTTGGCTACAGAAATGGGAAGAGAGCCTCTGGCAATTACAGGTAATTTTCCTTATAATATTTCTACTCAAATTGTTTTTAAAGCCATTGAATTGCGCGATATGATTCCCGAATTTACAGGGATGTTTCAAAAAGAAGTAGCCCAGCGTATTTGCGAAAAACCAGGCACAAAAGCCTACGGAATAATGTCGGTGCTTACACAGGCGTATTATAATGCCGAGTATTTATTTACAGTGCCTCCAACCGTTTTTAATCCGCCCCCAAAAGTAGATTCGGGTGTGTTGCGATTAATTAGAAAAGAAGATTATTCCTTACCTTGCGACGACAAAATATTTTTTAGAGTAGTAAAAATGGCATTTAATCAGCGTCGTAAAACGCTTAGAAACAGTTTGAAACAGTTGTTACATGACGATATAAAAGAGGAAGAAATATTTAATTTACGTCCCGAGCAATTATCGGTAGAACAATTTGTAGAAATTACGCAAAAAGTAGAGCAATATGGAGTTTAAAATTAGCAAAGAACTTATAGAAGAAATAGAAATTCTCGTTGAAAACAACAACGAGAGTGGTGTATTGGAGTTACTTCAAGAGTTTCACTTTGCTGATATTGCCGAAATTATGGACGAACTGGAAGAACACGAAGCCAGTTTTGTTTTTAATGCTTTAGAGTCGGAACAAACCGCTGAAATTCTTTTAGAATTAGACGAAGAATTACGCGAAAAAATACTTAGAAAACTTACCGCTAAAGAAATTGCCGAAGAGTTAGATGAGTTAAACACTGATGATGCTGCAGATATTATTGCCGAATTACCACAAGGTAAAAAAGAGCAAGTAATTTTACAATTAGACGATGCTGAACATGCCAAAGACATTGTAGATTTATTACGTTACGACGAAGATTCTGCGGGTGGATTGATGGCAAAAGAGTTGGTAAAAGTGAACGAAAATTGGAATGTGTTAACTTGTGTAAAAGAAATGCGTGCTCAGGCCGAAAATGTTACACGTGTGCATTCTATTTATGTGGTAGATGATGATGAAAAACTAAAAGGACGCTTGTCTTTAAAAGACCTTTTAACCACTTCAACTAAAACACCTATTAGCGAAGTGTATATTCCAAAAGTGGATTACGTTCGGGTAGATACTGAAAATGTTGAGGTAGCCCGAATAATGCAAAAATACGACTTAGAAGCCATTCCGGTTATTGATGAATTGGACCGTTTGGTAGGTAGAATTACTATTGATGATATTGTAGACGTTATAAAGGAAGAAGCAGATAAAGATTACCAGTTAGCGGCAGGTATCTCGCAAGATGTTGAGGCAGATGATAGTATTTTAGAACTTACAAAAGCCCGTTTGCCATGGCTTATTTTGGCTTTGTTAGGTGGTTTTATTTCGGTAAAAGTTTTGGGATTGTTTGACGCCGCAATGGTATCACATGCCGAGTTGTTTTTCTTTACACCGCTTATTGCTGCAATGGCTGGTAATGTGGGTGTACAGTCGTCGGCTATTGTGGTTCAAGGTTTAGCAAATAACGCGCTTAGCGGTACACTTTTTAATCGTTTATTAAAAGAGCTCTCTCTTAGTTTGTTAAACGGAATTATTTTAGGTATTATATTATTTTTAGGCTGTTATTTTTTATTAGATAGAGGAATAGAATTAGCGATAACGGTTACCGTTGCACTTATTGCAGTAATTATTTTAGCTTCATTTTTAGGTACTTTTATACCTATAATGCTAGATAAATATGGAATTGACCCAGCCTTAGCAACAGGACCTTTTATAACTACCAGTAACGATATTTGTGGTATTTTAATTTACTTTTCTATTGCAAAATTAATACTTGGGTTTTAATGGGAAGCATTGTAAAAACAGTTGAAGATAAGCTGTATATTAAAGATGAAATAAAATCGCATTTTTTTATGATGCAATTTTTAATTGTAATACAATACTTTAGTTTTACTTTAAATTTTTCAAAAGGAATAAAAAACGGCTTCGACTTTGTTTCTTTAATTTGGGTTTTACTAGGCCTAATTTTCATTTGGTGTGCCTATCTTTATTTTTATAAGTACACCAAACAAAGCGTTTTTGTTATAGACGAAATAAAAGAAATTAAAATCAAAAAAATATTTAGGCAAGAAGAAATTT
>CBFIIG010000072.1:0-8844 GCA_965662615.1 Flavobacterium sp. | reverse complement strand
TACTGCAGTACTTATACTCCAACGGTTATTTATTTTGTATTGCAAACCTAATCCTGTACTTGTAGTATTAGAAATTGATGAACTTGCATTGTACTGTGCGTCTAAAAACGAGTTATTACTTGTGTTGTTAAAGACAATGGGCGCTATTATAGCAGATACCGCCCACTTTTGCTTTAACTCTTTTTCAATAGCCTCTTTCCCAACATTTTTATGTGGTTCTAGTTGCTGTAGAACAAGTGATTCTTCTTTATTTAAAACAAGATTCGTGCTTGTGCTGTCTTTATCCAAAAGGAAAGTTCCTTCGGTTTTTAATTTATTCTGTTGGTTTACCCAATGTTGTTTTTCTTTGTCTGTAGCTTTTAAAACAGAGTAGCCAAAGCCTTCATTTGCAATACTGTTTGTATTTGTTTTTTCTTTTTTTATTGCCTTATTTTCTATGTTAGTTGAAGAGTCTTCTTCTTTGTTTTTTAATTTAGAAGTAGATTTTACTATAGATGGACCTGTTATAAAATTAGATGTTTTTGGCTTTTGAAGGCGTTTGTACTTTGGTTTTGATTTTGTTGCCTTAGACCTTTTTAAACCGCTAAATGTTGCTTCTGATAAGGCAGCACCTGACACTAAATTTGATTTCGTTTTAGCTGTTTTTTCTTCCACTAAAGATTCTCTTATATTGGTGTTTGTAGCCGATTTAACAACTGTATTTTTTTCTTTAATTACCTTTGGCGTTGCTTCTTCTACAACATCATCAGTTGTAACTTTTAAATCTTCTTTTGCTTGAAGAGTATTTGTTTTTTCTTCTAAAACGGTTGGGTTTTCAGTTGTATCTATTTTGTTATTTACATCTTTATTATCTGCAAAATATGGATAAGCAAAAACAAGAGCAAGTACTGCTACTGAAGCAATTGATCCAAAAAGCATACCGAATGGCAGTTTTTTCTTTTGCTTTGGGTTTAAGTTATTTGCAATATAATCCCAACTTTCAAGAGGCGGTTGCTCCTGAAAATCTTTGAATTTTTCTTGAAATAAGCGTTCTAAATTTTTATTTTCTTTCATTTAACTTGACTATCAGCATTTTTCTGCTGTTCTTCTATTTTCTGCTTTAATATTCCTTTGGCTCGTGCCAAATTCGATTTTGACGTGCCAACGTTAATTTCCATCATGTTGGCAATTTCTTTATGCGAATATCCGTCCATTACATACAAACTAAATACCAATCGGTATCGGTCTGGTAACTGTTGTATAATTTCAATTAAATAGTCTAAAGAGATGTTTTCTTCTTCAATTTCTACTTCTTCACTCTCTGGAAATTCATCTGTAACCAACTCCAAATAACCTTTGTTGCGGTATTGCTGCAACACATAATTTATGGTTAATCGTTTTGCCCAACCTTCAAAAGATCCTTTGTTAGAAAACTTCGAAATGTTTTTAAACAACAATAAAAAACTCTCTTGTAAATTGTCTTGAGCCTCGGCATAGTTGCGCGAATACTTAAGGCATAGGGCAAATAATTGCGGAGCTAACTCCTTGTATAATTGCTCTTGTGCTTTAGTATTGTTTTTTTTGCATTCATCTATGAGTTGCTTAACAATCACACTTTATTAAAGTTAATTATCCGGTTACTGGTATTTCATATTCTTCAAAGGTGTTTTCTCCTTGGTCGTCTTTTCCTGTCCAAAACTTAAATACATACGTGCCGTTACCTGTTGGTTTAAAACGTAAGGTTACTTCGGGTAAATCTTCTATTGCTTGGTCTGCCAAAGAAACACAACTATTGTCTTCTTGTACAATTGCGTTTATAGCAACTGTTCTTACGTTTAAATCTTTGTCGTAATAAAAGTTATTAAAACCATAGCAAGTGGTTGGTCTTCTGTACTTTAATACAATTTCATGTTCTTCTCCTAAAACCATTTCTTCTGGTATAGAAACTACTGCTTCAATAGGCAATGTTTCTAAGTGGTATTTAGGAAAATCATCATCTGATGAACAAGAAAATAAAAGCGCAACAAGTGCAAATAAGGTAAGCGTTTTTTTCATTTTAATAGTACTTCTTTGTTATTAGATGCTAAATTAAAGAAAAGGTTGCGTTGGGTTTGGTTTATTTTTAAAAATAGCTAATTTTAAATTTCAGGCAAACTCAAAATTATCCGTACTTTTACACTATGAAAATGCCACTATCATTAGCAAAAAAAATGAACTTACGCGAGCAATCTAAAGCTATTAGAACGCTAAAAGAGAACCGTGACTTGATCGATTTTTCGTCTAATGACTATTTGGGCTTTGCTAAAAACAAAAGCATTTTTTCTGCTGCTCACCAATTGGTTGAAAATTTAGAGAACAAAAACGGCGCAACCGGAAGCAGGTTACTGAGTGGGAATTATTCTTTATATACTGAGACAGAAAATAAAATTGCCAAATTTCATAAAGCCGAAAAAGCGTTGATTTATAATTCGGGTTACGATGCCAATATTGGTCTTTTAAGCGCTATTTTAAATCGCAACGACCTGGTTTTTTATGATGAATACAGCCATGCGTCTCTGCGTGACGGATTAACTTTAAGCCATGCTAAAACCATAAAGTTTAAACATAATGATTTAGCGCATTTAGAACTGCTTTTACAGAAAAACAAACCTACAAACGGTGTGGTTTATGTAATTACCGAGTCAGTTTTTAGCATGGACGGCGACAGTCCAAATCTTGAAAAACTTGCTGTTTTAGCACAAAAACACAACTGCTACACTATTTTAGACGAAGCTCATGCGTTTGGTGTTTTTGGAGAAAACGGCGCTGGTTTAGCATCCGAATATAATTTAGAAAACGCCTTTTTTGCACGAATAGTTACGTACGGAAAAGCGATGGGTTGCCACGGTGCTGCAATTTTATGTAATACCGATTTATATGAGTATTTGGTTAATTTTTCTAGAAGTTTAATTTACACCACCGCATTACCGCCCGTTGCGGTAGCAACTATAAATAAAGGTTACGAAACTTTAAAAACAGATGTTATTTTGCAAAAGCAATTACACGTAAATATTGAATTATTTATTGGTTTAATGCAGCTTAAAAATCAAAAAACGATATCTAAAAGTGCTATTCAAACGGTGGTGATTTCAGGAAATGAAGCAGTAAAAGAAAAAGCCACTTTTTTACAAAATAAAGGGTTTGATGTAAAACCCATTTTATCACCTACTGTTCCCGAAGGAGAAGAACGCCTTAGGATTTGTTTACACAGTTACAATACCAAAACAGAGATTGAGCAATTGGTAGAACTGCTTTTTTAATTGCGAATCATTTTTATATGCGGAATACCGTCTTCTAAATAAGAAGCCCCTTTTGCTACAAAACCATGTTGGTTATAAAATTTTTCTAAATGCTGTTGCGCCGAAATAGTGATGGTTTTGTTTTGAAAGGTTGAAGTAGAAAACGCCACTGCTTCTTTCATTAAAACATGACCTAAGGCTTTATCTCTAAACGTTTCTTTAACTATTACTCTACCAATACTAGGTGTGTCGAAATAATCACCTTCATTAAAAATTCGAGCATAACAAACCAATTCGTTATTAGAAAAACCCAATAAATGATAACTTTTTTGGTCTTTATAATCTATGTCTTGATACACACAGTCTTGTTCTACCACAAAAACTTCAGAGCGCAGTTGTAGTACAGCATAAAGCTCATTTGTTGTAAAATCGCTAAAAGAAATAGTTTTAAAATGAATGTTTTCCATTTATTTTAAAAACTTAACCGAGCGAATAATAGCTTCTAATTCAAAAACCAAATCCCTTTTAGACTTTGACGGATTATATGTAAAGCCTTCTAAAACAAGATATCTATTGTTTCGTACATCTTTTATGGCATAGTTTATAAATGGCCCAACCATAAAATCGTTTTTAAGTTCCCAAGTACCTTTGGTTTCGTAGGTAAAACGACCTTTAATAGTATCTGTAAAAATATAAGGTGCATAAGCAGCTTCGGTAACCATCCACGTATTTGGTAAAGTACCTTGTATGTTTTCTTTACCAATAGAATCGCGCATTTTAATTACATCTGATACGGGAAACTCTTTGTTATTAAAGGCTTCTAAAGGCACTTCGTAAACCAAAACACTGTTATAACCCGACGAAAATTCACGACGAATCCATAAAAAATTGTCTTTTACCATATCGTATTTGTAACCAAAAGGAAGGTTTAACGAAATCCCAAAACGATCTCTCACCTGCTTGTCTGAAGCTGGAGATTTAGCAATTCTTCTTTGTCTTTCAGTAATTTCGGCCGTTTTGATTTGTTTTACAATAGCTTGGTATTTACTTTCTAAAACCGTTAAAACATCAATAGTTTTTTCTCCCGAAATATAGTGTACGTTTTGTGGCTTTGCAAATTCGTTTTTATTGAAAGCATAGCCTGTTTTTGGACCTTTTTGCACCACAATTACGTTTCTGCTCTTACGAACAAAACCATTAAAAATTTTAATAGGATATTGGTTAATTGTAAAAATAGGCTCTTCGTTTGGCAAACCATCTACTGGCGATGCGAATTTTTTACGCAAACTATCCCCTATTTCTCCTGCCCACAAATTATCGTCTATAATAATAGAAACATTATTTATTTTTCCATTAGAAATAGGCAAAATAGCTTGTTTTTCCTCTTTGGTGTCGTTGCAAGAAACCAAAATTAATAAGGCAAATAAACCCAATACTATATTTTTCATAAAATTTGTTTTTTATTGAACATCAAAAAACATACCAATTAGCGTATTTTTAAACGCATACCCGGCTTTAAATTGTTTGACTTTAAATTGTTCATCCTCTTAATATCGTTAGCAGATATTCCAGAATATTTTTTAGCAATAGTATAAAGCGAATCGCCTCTTTTTACTATATAATAATTAGATGAAACTGCCTGAACCTCACTTTTACTTCCCGAGTAAATTACTAATTTTTTACCTGCTATAATTGTGTTGGACCTTAAGTTATTCCACTTTTTTAAGTTAGAAATACTAACACCGTATTTTTGTGCAATAATCCCAATACTTTGCCCTCTTCTTACAGTATGGTACTTTTGAGAAGAATTAGAATTTACAGCAACTACATTTCTTGTGGGTTTAAAAGTAGTGCGTTGCTCTTTTATATTTAAACTGTCAAGGTAATTATAAATTTTGTCTTCGTTAGATACAAAGAGTCCAATTTTACTTTTAGACAAACGCAAAGCATGTTTTTTATCACCAAAAACCGGGATAGTCTTTTGTTTGTATATAGGATTTAAAAAATGAATTTCACCTTCTGGTATATCTAAAATATCTTCTATTTGTTTAAAAGTCATCTGCTTTTTTAAATGCAGCGTATCGGTTTCGAAAAAAGTTTGTGGTGCTTTTTCGCCCTTAATTCCATATTCATCTTGATGCATAAAAAGATATAACGTAGCCATAAAAGCAGGTACATAATTGGCCGTTTCTCTTGGCAAATAGGGTCTTATTTCCCAGTAGTTTTGTTTGCCTCCAGAACGCCTAATTGCTTTAGAAACGTTTCCTGGACCAGCATTATAAGCTGCTAAAACCAAATTCCAATCGCCAAAAATTGAATACAATTCGCTTAAATACGAACAAGCGGCTTCGGTTGCTTTTACAGGGTCAAAACGTTCGTCAACATACGAATTAACCTCTAAATTAAACTGTTTCCCTGTTCCGTACATAAATTGCCAAAGTCCAGACGCTCCCACTCTAGACTTAGCTTTTGGGTTTAAAGCCGACTCAACTATAGCTAAATATTTTAACTCTAACGGAATGTTGTATTTGGCTAATTTAGATTCGAATAAAGGAAAATAATACTCCGATAGGGTGATCATTTTACCCATACCCGTTTTACGGTGTTTTAAAAACGATTTTACTGTGTTTTCTACTATTGAATTGTACTCTAACCTAAAAGGTGTTTGTGCATTTAGTAATTCAAAATCGGATTTTAGTTTTTCACTCGAAAGTGAGTCATAACGCACCTCGTTTGTTAAATCCAGCTCCAATATATCGTTTTGAAAATCTTCAAAAGCCGTTTCTTCTGTAAGCAACTCTAGCCATCTGCTATCAATACAATTGCTAGTTGGGTGATTTACAAAGCTGTTTTTTAGCTTTTGTAAATCAGAAATAACTAAAGTGTCTATACTAAATTGAGTTGCTACCGAAGTTTGGGCTAAGGCAGCAGTGCTCGAAATAAGTATAAACAACATGTTTTTTAAAAAATGCATGTTTTTAGGTTTGTTGGGGTTTGTTTTATTTTAAAATGGCTTCAATACCAGGCAACGTTTTACCTTCTAACATTTCTAGCATGGCACCACCACCGGTAGAGACATAGCTTACTTTGTGTTCAAAGCCAAATTGTTTTACGGCTGCTACACTGTCTCCACCACCTACTAACGAAAAACATCCGTTTGCGGTAGATTCTGCTATAAAATTACCTAATTGTATTGTTCCGTTTGCAAAACTTTCCATTTCGAAAACCCCTAAAGGACCGTTCCAAAGTATAGTTTTGCTTTCTAAAACCACTTTTTTAAAGTTTTCTAAAGACTTTGGACCTGCGTCTAAACCTTGCCAACCGTCTGTGATTTTAGTTACATCCATAACTTGTGTTTCTGCAGTGTTGCTAAATGCATTTGCTGCAATAACATCAACAGGAATATGAATTTGCACGCCTTTTTCCTTCGCTTTCGCTAAAATTTCAAGAGCCAATTCTTGCTTGTCGTCTTCACAAATAGAATCACCAATTGAACCGCCCAATGCTTTTACGAATGTAAAAGTCATTCCACCACCAATTATTAAATGATCTACTTTATCTAAAATATTCTCTAAAACCGTAATTTTAGACGAAACTTTACTTCCGCCCAAAATACCTAAAACTGGTTTTTCGCTGTTTTTAAGCACTTTGTCGATGCTCTCAATTTCTTTTGCTAATAGCGCTCCAAAACATTTATCGTTAAAAAACTGAGCAATAATAGTGGTTGAGGCATGTGCTCTGTGTGCTGTTCCAAAAGCATCGTTAACATACACATCTGCTAAATTGGCTAATTTTTGAGCAAAAGCCACGTCTCCAGCTTCTTCCTCTTTATAAAAACGAAGATTTTCTAATAATAAAACCTCACCAGCTGCTAAATTTTTCGCTGCTTGCTCTACTTTATCGCCTATGCAATCGTTTACAAAAGTTACTTTTCGCTCTAAAACTTCTTCAACTTTAGAAACAATATGTTGTAACGAAAATTGAGCTTCAACCCCTTTTGGTCGCCCTAAATGACTCATTAAAATAACACTTCCGCCGTTGGCAATAATAGTGTCTATAGTTTCTTTTGCTGCTTGAATTCTAGTAGCGTCTGTAACTTCAAATGCGTCGTTTAATGGCACGTTAAAATCAACTCGAATTAAGGCCTTTTTTTGAGAAAAATCAATGTTTTGTAGTGTTTTCATAAAATAGTAAATAGTATAAGTTTACAAATATAAAATAATGCAGTTAAATAAACAGGCTTTTTAAAGGTTTTAGAAGGAATAAAAAGAAGTTCTAACTTTTATTGTTTATTTTTGAATTTTAAATACAAGAAAAAATGTTGTTTGATTCAGTTTTAGGACACGAACATATTATTGCTCACTTACAAAAAGGTGTAGATAGCGGAAGAATTCCGCATGCACAACTTTTTGTTGGGCCAGAAGGTGCGGGTATGTTGTCTTTGGCTATTGCTTATGCCGAATATATTTTGTGCAACTCAGCTTTAGACCCTAAAAAAACAGCAGCTTGTTCTTTAAAATTTGAACAGTTGGCGCACCCCGATTTGCATTTTGCTTTTCCCGTTGCTACCACCACAGAAGTAAAGACTAAACCGACCAGTGATGCCTTTATGAAACCTTGGCGTGAGTTTGTTTTAAACACACCTTTTGGCGATTTGTTTGATTGGTTAAAACACATTGATTTAGAAAAAAAACAAGGTATAATAAGTGTTAACGAAGCGGCAGATATTAATAAAAAACTGGCGCTAAAAGCCTATGAAGGTGGTTATAAAGTTATGCTTATTTGGCAGGCAGACAGCATGAATACTGAGGCTGCAAATAAGTTGCTAAAACTAATAGAAGAGCCTCCAGAAAAAACGGTTTTTATATTAATTACATCTCAAATTGACGGTATTTTACAAACCATTCAATCGCGTTGCCAACGGGTAGATTTTTTAGCCCTTAGCGAAGATACTATTGCTAAAAGTTTAATAGAAAACGAAGGTTGCGAAACAGCTTTAGCTAAAAAACTTGCGCACCAATGCAACGCCAATTACAACCAAGCTTTGCATTTATTGCATAAAGACGAAGCCGATTTTCCGTTTGAAACTTGGTTTATAGAATGGGTGCGAGCCGCCTTTAGGGCCAAAGGAAATGCGGCTGTAATTAACGATTTAATTGATTGGAGCGAGAAAATAGCTGCTTTGGGCAGATCGGTGCAAAAAGAATTTTTGCATTACTGTATTCAGTTTTTTAGACAAGCCCTTTTAACCAATTACCAAACCGAAGAATTGGTGTTTTTAGAAACCGAAACGCCAAAGTTTAATTTAAAAAACTTTGCTCCGTATGTGAATGGAGCCAATATAAATCTTATTTTTAAAGAGCTTGAAAAAGCCATTTACCATATAGAACGAAACGGAAATGCTAAACTTATTTTAACGGATCTTTCTATTCAATTGACACGATTAATACACAAAAAACAATAATATTATGACAACACATGCTGCTCAAATACTGGTTTTGCTTTTAATTGCAATAACTTTTTTACAATCGGGTTACGATAAATTAAAAGATTGGAACGGAAACGTAGAATGGTTAAACGGCCATTT
>CBFIIG010000071.1:0-8985 GCA_965662615.1 Flavobacterium sp. | reverse complement strand
AAAAACAGAGAATATCTAACCTCAAAAACAGGAGCTTTATTTGA
The DNA here is from genome assembly GCA_965662615.1 of Flavobacterium sp. Lineage (GTDB taxonomy): Bacteria > Bacteroidota > Bacteroidia > Flavobacteriales > Flavobacteriaceae > Flavobacterium. The sequence continues at coordinate 8,941 of CBFIIG010000071.1, read as the reverse complement.
TTTAACTAGTTCTTTTTCAGTATATTATAAATCAAAAAAGAAAGGGACTTACCAAGAAAAACTTGATAAGTCCCATACAGTACCTTGGGTGGGAATCGAACCCACACTCCGAAGAACACGAGTTTGAGTCGTGCGCGTCTACCAATTCCGCCACCAAGGCTTAAAAGGATTATAATCCATTAATTAAGACTGCAAAAATAGTCAAATATTTAATATCTCATAAAAAATAGACGAAAAAAACCTTCGTTTGTTCAGATTTATTTCTAAATTTGCACCTCCTTAACAGGACACAACACTAACTAACTACCAAACAAGCATTTAAAAATGTCTAATCAAGAGCCAGAAGCAAAAATATTTTCGTGCACAAATAGCGAATATTTAGCCGAAAAAATAGCGAAAGAATACGGAGCTACATTGGGTAAAATTACAATGTCCACATATAGTGACGGAGAATTTCAGCCCTCTTTTGAAGAATCAATTCGTGGTTTAAGAGTGTTTTTAGTTTGTTCAACATTTCCAAGTTCTGACAACTTAATGGAATTGTTATTAATGATAGATGCTGCAAAAAGAGCTTCTGCCAGACATATTACTGCCGTTATACCTTATTTTGGTTGGGCAAGACAAGATAGAAAAGACAAGCCTCGTGTGCCAATAGGTGCTAAATTAGTGGCTAAATTATTAGAAGCAGCAGGAGCTACACGTATAATGACCATGGATTTACATGCAGATCAAATACAAGGTTTCTTTGAAAAACCAGTGGACCACCTTTTTGCTTCAACCATATTTTTACCTTATGTTAAAAGCTTAGGTTTAGAAAATTTAACCATAGCATCTCCAGACATGGGAGGTTCTAAAAGAGCCTATGCATATTCTAAGTTTTTAGAATCGGACGTGGTAGTATGTTACAAACAGCGTAAAAAAGCCAATGTAATAGACACTATGGAACTTATAGGTGATGTAAGAAACCGACATGTAATATTGGTTGATGACATGATAGATACTGGAGGTACATTAGCAAAAGCAGCCGATGTAATGATGGAAAAAGGTGCATTGAGCGTAAGAGCTATTTGTACACATCCTATTTTATCTGGTGGAGCATACGAGAAAATTGAGAATTCTCAGTTATTAGAATTAATTGTAACCGATTCCATTCCTTTAAAGAAAGAGTCGAAAAAAATAAAAGTAGTGAGCTGTGCGCCACTATTTGCCGAAGTAATGCACATGGTGCAGAACAACAATTCCATTAGTGGAAAATTTTTAATGTAAACATTTATTAACTTTAATTAATTTCATATGAAATCAATTACGATCAAAGGATCAGAAAGAGAAAGCGTGGGTAAAGTAGCAACTAAAGCCTTACGTAATGCTGGAATGGTACCATGCGTAGTATACGGAGGGGAACAACCAGTACATTTTAGTGCAGACGAAAGAGCATTTAAAAACTTGGTGTACACTCCAAACGTACACACAGTTGTAATTGACTTAGGGTCTAAAAAAATCAATGCGATTTTACAAGACATTCAAGTTCACCCTGTAAGCGACAAAATCTTACACATCGATTTTTTCCAATTACACGATGACAAAGAAATCACAATGGAAGTACCAGTAAAAGTAACTGGTAAATCTCCAGGTGTAATGACAGGTGGTGTTTTGCGTTTAAACAACCGTAAACTTAAAGTAAAAGCGTTACCAGCTAACTTACCAGATTATATCATTGCTGATATTTCTGAATTAAACATGGGTAACAAATTATATGTTACTCAAGTTCCAGCAGAAAACTTTAAAATACTTCACCCAGACAACACTGTTGTTTGTCAAGTAAGAGTTTCTCGTGCAGCAATGAAAGCAGCACAAGATGCAGCAAAAGCAGCAAAAGAAGCAGTGAAGAAAAAATAATTTTCTTTCAAAATAGAAAAAGCACCATTTATTGGTGCTTTTTTTGTGTCTAAAAAACACTAAATTTGCATTATGCTAACTACTATCTTATCGTTTTTTAAATACAAAGAAAGCAAATTAAATATGAATAAATTCCTTATTGTAGGACTAGGTAACATTGGTTCCGAATACGCAAATACACGACATAATATTGGCTTTAGAATACTAAACCACTTTGCAGAACAAAACCAAGTAAATTTTAAAAATGCAAAATTTGGCGATATAGCAGAACTAAAAATAAAAGGAAGAACCACTTTTTTGCTTAAACCAAACACCTACATGAATCTTAGTGGGAAAGCAGTTAAATATTGGATGGAAAAAGAAAATATTTTAGCAGAAAATATTTTAATTATTACTGATGATTTAAACCTAAGCTTTGGTACTATTCGTATTAAAGCAAAAGGTAGCGACGGTGGGCATAATGGTTTAAAAAATATTCAGCAAGTTTTAAATACAAATGTTTATCCTCGTTTTAGGTTTGGTATAAGCGACGAGTTTAAAAAAGGACAACAAGTAGATTATGTACTTGGAGAATGGACAACAGAAGAAAAGTTAGCCCTAAAAACACGTTTACCTCTTTGCAACGACATTATTAATTCATTTGTTTTTGGTGGTTTAAACAACACAATGAATGCGTATAACGGAAAATAAAAGACCCCTGAAAACAGAGGTCAATTGAATTGATTTTAGATAAAGTTTAATCAATAATAATTTTCTTTGTTTGACTATTCCCATTTTGAGAAACTTTAACAAAGTAAATCCCTTTTGCAGTGTTACTCAAATTAATTTGATGCTCTAATTGGGAGCCTAAAATAGAATTATACACCATTCTTCCATGTACATCAAAAACAGACACTTTAGCATCTTTATCTATATTAGAAAACTTCACAGTAAAACTACCATTAGAAGGATTTGGATAAATTTTAAAACCTTCTAAAACAAATATTGGCTCTTCTAAAACTGTTAAAGTTTTAGTACACAAGTTAAGCTTCCAGCTGTTTAGCACACCTGTATCTCCGTTATAAAAATCAGAAACTTGTAATTGCCAAGTGCCTAATGCCACTTCACCTAAAAAAGCACTAAAAGGGTTAGACGGGGAAAAAACACCCGTCATATTATCGGTACAAGTTAAAACAGCACCGCCATCTTCAAGGGTTAAATTAAAATTATCTTGAGAACCGCATTCTCTGTCCCAAACAACTACTTCTGTACCTGAAGGACTTTTTAAAACAATATTTAAATCGTCAATATACGTATGTGTCATATTTAAATATAACGATACCGAATCTACATTTCCAGATTGAACAACTGTAATTTCGTCAGTTTCAATTGCCCCTTGTGTGTTTGGTGCAGTACCGTCTGGAACGCTTATATTAGAAGTACCTACATATTCTTCACAGTCTATTTCTACAGAATAGCCTAAACTAAATACTTTAGCATTAACATTTAAAAAGATGTTATTGGTTGCCTTTACCATTACTCTACAGTTTTCAGCTAAAAGAGAAGGCGCCATAATAATTGCTGAACCGTTGTTAGGAATAGCTGACGCTAAAACAATATCAAAATTATCACCTCCATCAACAGACAATAAAATATCTACCAAATCACCTCCAATTATTGTATTGGTATTATTAACCGACCAAGTAATCGTTTGCGAAGTATTTTGCACCCACGATTCGCCATTTGTATTTTGAGAAGTAACATTTAATGGACCTTTAGAAGAGTCAACTGTAATAAGAACATCGTCAAAATTTGTAAGTCCTGCACCCAAAACATTATTTCGAGCAGTAAGTCTAAAGTTTAATGCTCTATTTACAGCACTTAAAGCTTCGGCGGTAACTTCTAATCCGGCAGAAGTTAATTCATTTGCAAGAACAGTTTCTTTTTTTGGAAAATACCTTAGTGGTTCTGATGAAACATTGTAATTTACCCAATTAGGACCCGTTGCTTTATTAGCAGAAGCTGCACTATTACTACCTGTAGTTGCATTTGAGCCATTATCTATTTGTTCCCATACGTAACTTAAATCTGGCGCAGTACCAGTTGTTGCACTGCCTTCTAATTTAAAAGGAGTTAATTTTGGAATCACATAAGATTGACCAGCAGAAACAACAGGAGCTACATTTGAGAGTGGTGATGTGATTTGACACGTTTTTGATGCTACATTTGTTTGAACTTGTTGTATACTAGCCGAATGAAAAATATCAATCGAATGTGCATGAGTATCTTGACTCGTTATACCAGCATAACCCATAATAGTTACACCAGAACCAACTTCCATATTTACACCTGTTCCTTCTATATTATTAGAAAAAGTATGATTTGCCCCAAATTGATGTCCTAACTCATGTGCTACATAATCAATATCAAAATTATCCCCTACTGGTGAAGTTGAAGCTGTATAACCCGAACCTTTATTAGAATTATTACAAACACAACCAATACAACCAGCATTTCCTCCACCGCCATTGGCAGAAAACAAATGACCTACATCATAATTTGACGCGCCAATTTGTGAGTTTAATGTAGTCTGAAGCTGATTATTTAAACCTCCTTGACTATACGGATCTGTAGCACCGTCATAATAAAAAACAGAGGTTGTGTCATCAATTAATTGCAGATGCACTGCGAAATCTTTTTCGAAAACACCATTAACTCTTGACAAAGTAGTATTCATTGCAGCTAATACAGATGCTTCTGTACCACCATGGAAAGCGGCATATTCTGCATCGCAAGATATGACCAACCTAAATGTAGATAAATAAGATTGATTGGACTGAATACCTAAAGCTACATTACCTTTAGATAATGGTGAAAACATAATAGCATCTGAAGGAGTTGAGCACTCGAAATTTTGACCCACGTTGTTTTGTGAATTATATAAACAATACGTTAGTCCATCTGTTGTTATAGGCTCTAAAAATTCGCTTTCAAATCCTATTCCATATTTGTAAACATTAATACCTCTAGAATCTAAAGAAATTCGTGCTATTGTGCCAGGATTTTGTTTACTCACACCAATATACGAACGAATTTCTGGATTTTTACTTTGTAAAAGTACGTCAAAATTAGAAACTTCATAAATCACAAATTGCTCTCTAGAATTATTTATTCCAGGTAAAGTAATTACTATTGAACTATTTAGACCACTTTCACGAGTTGGAGCGGCTTTTAACTTAGATTTAATATCAATAAAATTTAATTTATAGAGTTCATATTCTAATGGAAAGTCCGGTCTTGAAACGTAATCCGTCAATTTCCCTGAAATATTTTTTATTGTACCTTCAATTTTATTTTGAGCAAAAAGGGATGTCATTGAGAAGGCAAAAACCAAAACAAATTTAAAAAGGGATGTTTTTTTCATAATATTAAATTAAAGTATTGCTAAAAAAACCGCATAAATGCGGTTTTATATTAATTAACTATAAACTATTTTTTAATTAGCCTATCCGATTTTAAAAATTCATTATTATTATATAATCTTAAGTAATAAACACCTACTTGTAAGTGAGCAATAGAGATTTGAGTTGTAGAATCTGTAATTTCCTGAGAGTGTACCAATTGACCAGTAGAAGCAAAAATTTCAACTTTATCTACTTCAATATGAGGCGACGCTATTTTAAAATACTCTGAAACAACAGTAGGATAAATAGAAATAGCATCTAAAGCAGCCTGACCTTCTATACCCAAGTTAGCACATGCATTGGATGTTAACAAAGCGGCTCTTGGTCCACTTAATGCATTTCGCATAACTGTCTTTTGATCGTTTGTAAAAAGTGCCATACAAGCATCATTTACATAATCCATATAATTCATAAACATTGCGCCATTTGGAGAGGTAGATACAGCGCTAGAACACAAATTTGCTGCACTAGGAAAAGTAGGGCAACCATAATATGGTCCTGTCGTGTTTGGTGTATCATTAATATTATCACTATTTGAACAGCTTGAATTATTTCCCCAAGGATGATTTAACCCAAAATAATGTCCAATTTCGTGTGTTGCAGTTCTACCTTTATTATACGGTGCTTGTGCTGTACCATTTGTTCCCATAAATTGATCTCCTATACACAAACCGTCAAAAGGCTGTCCAGAAGCAGAAGGCAAATAGGCAAAACCCAATAAACCATTATTAGTAAAACGACCAACCCAAATATTTAAATATTTTTGGTTATTCCATGCGGGTTGTCCTGATGCGGTATAATAATCATCCTCAAAAGTAAAACTACTTGGAACTGATTTTCTTGTAATACCATTTGTAGGCTGAGCATCTGGCGTTTGAGTAGCTAAACAAAAATTAATTTCAATGTCTGCACCAAAAGGTTGAAATTGAGCTGGCACCACCGAATTAAAATCGGCATTCAGCTTTCTATAATCGGCGTTTAAAACAGCTAATTGAGAAAGTATTTGAGCATCTGAAATGTTTTGTTGAGAATTTTTATATAAAACATGAAAAACAACAGGGATAGTTACCACCTGATTAGTTGTCAATGTTGTTGTACTAGGACTGTTTAATTGGTCCATTAAATCGTTATGGTATATTTCAAAGCTAGGATCTGCATCGAATAATAATTGCATGCGATCATTAACATCGCAATTACGCTCTTGACCAATAACAGATAGACTTGCTAATAAAATAAAATAAAAGCTTTTTGTAAGTATTTTTTTCATTATGTGTTTGTTTTAGAACACAAAAATAACAATTGAATTACAAAAATCACAAAAAAAGCAATTTTTTTTTAATGAAAACATAAGATTTTAATCAATACCGTAAAAGAATTATAATTTTTTTAAACCCGAAAAACCCGAAAATAGTAATTGTAGCCTTATTTTAAAATGTTATTTTTGTAAAAAATAATAAACATTGAAAGTATTTCAATCCATATCACAATTCAAGAGCAACAAAAAAACAACAGTAACAATTGGCACTTTTGACGGTGTTCATTTAGGGCATCAAAGTTTATTGAAAAAACTAAAAACAAATAGTAGTTGCGAAAGCGTACTGATCACTTTTTTTCCTCACCCACGAATGGTTTTACAAGTAGAAAGCGAGATAAAATTGTTAAATACCATAGAAGAAAAAACAATTCTTTTAGAAAAAAACAACATAGAAAACCTCATTATACATCCTTTTGATAAAGCTTTTTCTAGACTTACTGCCGAAGAATTTGTAGAAGATATACTGGTTAAGCAACTAAACATTGATACTTTAATAATAGGACACGACCACAGGTTTGGAAGAAACAGAAGCGCAACAGTAGATGATTTAATTGACTTTGGGAAAAAATACAATTTTAATGTCGAACAAATTTCTGCAAAAGAAATTAACGAAATTGCAATAAGCTCTACTAAAATTAGATCAGCATTAAATAATGGTAATATAAAATTAGCCAATTCATATTTGGGCTATTGTTATAATTTAAATGGTAAAGTTATTAAAGGATTGCAAAACGGCAGAAGTATTGGATTTCCAACCGCTAATATTTTAATTGAAGAAAACTATAAACTTATTCCAAAAAACGGTGTATATGCCGTAAAAACAACTCTAAAAAACAAAACTGTATTTGGAATGTTAAACATTGGCACCAACCCAACAGTTAACTTAAATAAACAATCTATTGAGGTGCATTTCTTTGATTTTAATGATAATATTTACGATGAAAAAATATCTTTAAGCTTGCTGAATTATTTTAGAGAAGAGCAAAAGTTTAACTCTTTAGAAGCACTAAAAGAACAATTGTTATTAGATAAAGAAGCTGTTTTAAAGAGCTTATGAACCAACTAAATAAATATCTTTTCAAATCGACATCAAACGCATCTTTAATTGTGTTTAGGGTTTTATTTGGTATATTAGTTTGGGCAGAGTGTTGGGGAGCCATTGCAACAGGTTGGATTAAAAAAACACTAATAGAACCTCAATTTACATTTTCGTTTATAAACTTTCCATGGTTACAACCCTTGCCTGAAAACGGCATGTATATTTACTTTTTCATAATGGGTCTTTGCGGAATCGCAATTGCATTAGGGTATAGGTATCGATTGGCAATTATAATATTTACCGTTTTATGGGCAGGCGCCTATTTTATGCAAAAATCATCGTACAACAATCATTATTACTTATTGGTTTTAATTAGCTTTATGATGTGTTTTTTTAATGCTAATCGCCGTTTTTCTTTAGATGTAAAACAAAACAGGACAGCTTTAACTTTTACTATGCCCAATTGGGTGCGTTTTAGTTTTATTTTGCAAATTGCACTAGTTTATTTTTTTGCTACAAAAGCTAAGTTTTACCCTGATTGGCTAGACGGTACTTTTACAAAAAACACCTTGTTAAACGCTCCAATTCATTCAATTGCATTTTTTAAAGAATTATTATACCCTCTTTTTTCTAAAGAATGGTTTTACCTTTTTATAGCTTACGCAGGAATTTTATTTGACGGATTAATTATACCGCTTTTATGCTTTAAAAAAACAAGAACTATAGCATTAATCGCATCATTAATTTTTCATTTATTCAATGCTATAGTATTGCAAATTGGTATTTTCCCGTTTTTTGCACTTGCCTTTATTTTGTTTTTTAACGAACCCGAAATCATTGAAAAGCGTTTTTTTAAAAACAAGAAAACGTTAGAAACATGTTCACAAAAACCGTCAAAATTTATTTTAACAGGCCTAGTTCTCTATTTTTTTATTCAAATTGCCTTACCTCTCAGACATCATTTTATAAAAGGCGATGTGCTTTGGACAGAAGAAGGACACCGACTCAGTTGGCGTATGATGTTACGCAGTAAAACAGGCCACATAAACATTAAAATAAGAAACAATAATACAGGGCAAACAGATATTTATAACCTTAGTAAAAACCTAACAAATAAACAGCGAGGTAATTTACCCACTTCGCCCGATTTTATTTGGCAACTTTGCCAACATATAAAAGAAAATTACAATGGACAGGATATATCAATTTTTGTTGAAGGTAAAAAATCCGTTAACGGGCATAAGTATA